>JBBDYQ010000002.1:300000-472480 GCA_040901445.1 Thermoleophilaceae bacterium
GCACTGCGAGCCGAAGGCAGTGACCGGCTCACGCTCACCGCCGTGAACCGCGATGCCACGGGCGGCACGCAAACCAACGCCACCTACACGGTGCGCCCCCCGCGCTGACCGCCGATGTCGCCGCGGGGTGTCAGAAATCGCCGTGCATCGGGGGCCTTCGGCCCGAGTTCCACTGCGCGGCGATACGTGACACCCCTTGCCGCGCTGATGGTCCTCCTGGCGTTGGCCGCGGTAGCCGCTTCTCCCGCTGCCGCGCAGGACGCGCTCCGCGCCGGCGTGGGCGAGGCCGACGTCACCCCGCAGCAGACGCACTACTACCTCGGTGGCTACACGCGGGCCGACCGCTTGGCGCGCGGGCAGCACACGCGGCTGTTCGCCAACGCGCTCGTGCTCGAACGGGGCGGTCGCAAGGTCGCGCTCGTGGCGGCGGACATCTTCATGATGCCCGCCGGCCTCCACAAGCACATCGCCGAGGCATCCGGCTTCGCGCCCTCGGACGTGCTCATCTCGGTGTCGCACACCCACTCGGGTCCCGGCGGCTTCGCGAACTTCCCCACCTACAACTCGTCGGCGCCGAGCATCGACACGGTCACGAGCCCGGAGACCTTCGTCAACTTCTTCTTCACCCCCCAGCCTGCGGACCCACAGCTCTACGGCTTCCTGGTGCGGCAGATCTCTGCGGCCATCCGCCGGGCCGAAGACGACCTCGCGCCGGCCGCGGCCGGCTGGGGCGAGGCGCGGATCACGGGGCTCACCCGCAACCGCAGCGTCGAGGCCCACCTGGCCGACCACGGGATCATCGAGCCGCGCGGCGACGGCAGTCCCGAGCAGGATCCGGACGGGCCGCTCCACACGATCGACCCGAACGTCGACGTGCTGCGCGTGGACAAGCTCGTGCGCCGCCGCGGCCGCACACGCCGGGTGCCGATCGGCGCGTGGTCGAACTTCGCCAACCACGGCACGGTCACCAAGGCGGTCTTCGAGGCCTACAACGGCGACCATCACGCCTCCGCCAAGCGGGTGTTCGAGCAGAAGGTGCGCCGCATCGGGCGCGTCCCCGACGGCCAGACGGTGGTCAACGTCTACGGCAACTCCAACGAGGGAGACCAGTCCGCCGGGCTCGACCATGGCGGCCCGGCGGGCTCCGACTACGTGGGCCGGATCGAGGCCGCGGCCATGCTGCGGGCCTGGCGGCGCGCCGGCCGCTCCCTCTCCCGCGAGCCCGCGCTGGACCTGCGCTGGACGCGCGCCTGCTTCTGCGGCCGCGAGACCGAGGGCGGCACGGTGGCCGAGACGGGGCGCGCGGGCCTGCCCTTCTTCACCGGCTCGGAGGAGGAGCGCGGCCCGCTCTTCGACATCACGCAGGTGCCGTTCGAGGGCGTGCGCAGCCCGGGCGAGGGCTTCGACTCCCAGGGCCACAAGATCACGGTCCCGGCCGGCGAGTTCCCGCCCGCCGCCCCGCTGATGGTGGTGCGCGTGGGCGATCGCATCATCGCCTCGCTCCCCGGAGAGGCCACGAAGGAGGTCGGCGCCCGGGTGCGGCGCGCTGTGCTGGACCAGACGGGCGGCACGGGGGTGGAGAAGGTCGTGATCGCGGGCCTGGCCAACGAGTTCCTGAGCTACATCACCACGCCCGAGGAGTACGAGCGCCAGCACTACGAGGGCGGCTCCACGCTGTTCGGCCCCTATACGTCCAACTTCCTGCGCGACCGCCTGGTGGAGCTCACCCGCGCGCTGGTTGGCGGCGGCCCCGCGCCGGAGCCCTATGAGCTCGACGTGACCCGGGGCGTGGAGCCCGAGGGCCCGCCCTACCCGGAGGGCGCGGCGGAAGGCACGACCGTCTCCCAGCCCGACGCGGAGGTGCCGCGCCTGGGCCACGCGGGGATCGTCTGGGACGGCGGCCCGCTGGGACACGACCGCCCGCTGGGCCGCGCCTTCCTGGTGGCCGAGCGCAAGGTTCGGGGCCGCTGGCGCGAGGTGGACTCCGACCTCGGCCTGGCCATGCTCTGGCGGGTGGACGAGCAGGGCCGCTACGACGCCTACTGGGAGGTGCCGCGCGACGCACCCGCCGGCGTGTACCGCCTGCGCGTGGACGCCACGCGCTACCGGCTGGAGTCGAGCGAGTTCCGCGTGGTGCCGTCAACCTCGCTGACGGTCGAGGAGATGCGCGCGCCCGACGGCCGGGTGGCCGTGCGGCTGGACTACCCGCCCGCGCGCGAGAACATCGACCTCACCTACCGTCCGCGCAGCGCGAGCGGCGGGGAGGTGCGCTTCATGGTGGACGGCCGTTCGGTGACGGCGGAGGCCTCACCCGGCGGCGTGTTCGAGGTGACCGCGGCGGCGGGCGCTGAGGTGACCGTGCCGGCCGGCGCCGCGCAGGACCGTCACGGCAACGTGAACGACTCGGCGGTCTCGCTGCGCTAGACGGTTGGGCGGCGCGCGTGGACCCTCCACCGTCCGGGGCGCAAGGCCGAGCATTGCGGACTTAGCCACCCATACGGTGGTCAACTCCGCACGGTAGTGAGCTACTCGGCAGTGCCGGCGTACGCGTCGTGGATCGAGCCGAGTTGGCCTTCCCGACCCGCAACCGGGCCTGGGTTCCGCGGAACACTGGTCCGCGGGGTGTTCCGCGGAACACCGGGGCGAACTTCGCACCCCCGCCGCCTTAGCCTCGGCATGTACTTCACAGTGGAACCGCGGGACGGCCAGGAGCTGGACCGCCTCATCACCGCCATGCTCAACCTGACCGGGACGGTGCGCCGCGTCGTCGAGGCCGACGACGACGAGTGCGCCGGCGATCTCGATGGCGAGCAGGTCATCGGCGTCTGTGCCGAGCGCCTGCGCGGCATGCTCACCTTCGTCGCCGAGCACCACAGCGACGAGGAGCTGGCGCTCGTCACGCAGGTGCAGGAGCGAGCGCGCTCCTGATCGCCCAGGACCTGGGGCTGGATGGCTTCTCCGGAACTGGATAGGGAGACCGTTTGCCCACGGTCAGCCGCTTCTTCGGCATCGCCATCGCGATCTTCTTCGACGACCACGAGCCACCCCACTTCCACGCCCGGCATGCCGGGGACAGCGCCAAGGTCCGGATCGACAACCTCGAGGTGATCGACTGCACGCTTCGCCGGCGCCAGCTCAGACTGGTGCTCACCTGGGCGGAACTGCATCAGGAAAGAGTTGGCCGACAACTGGCGGCGAGCGCAGGCAGGTGAAACACCCTTGGCGATCGACCCACTCCGATGATCGGCCTCACACCTGACATCACCGACGTTGCCGTTCTCCGTCACGGGACCTTACGCTTGACCTTTGCCGACGGGCTCACCGGGGAAGTCGACATCCTGGATCGCATGCGCGGCCCGGTCTTCACGGAGGCGCGGACTCCCGCCGGTTTCGCGAAGGTCACCGTGGATCCGGAGACGGGGACCGTCGCCTGGCCGGGCGGAGCGGACCTCGCGCCGGACACGCTTTACGAGCGTGTGCGCACCGGCTCCGGGTCGGCCTGACTACGGAGCGAGGCCGTCACAGGCCGCTCGGCCCGCCGGCCGTCCACGGCCCCCAGCTGCCGCTCCGGCACCCCGAACGCCTCCACCAGCATCCCGGCATGCTCGCGCAGCTCGGCGCAGAGCGTGTTGACCGCCTTGATGACCGCCTTCGACCGGGTGGAGGACAGCCGGCCGTGCTCCTGGTACCAGCCGCGTTCCTCCTCCACGCGCGACAGTGCGTACAGGCTGCAGAGCGGGTCGAGAACGGCGGTGACCTCCGCGTCCTCGCAGCGCTCCACCGCGCCGGCGAAGGCCTCGAGCACCACGAGATCAACCCACGCGCGGGCGGCGGCGATCACGTGGTCCTGGCAGTCCACAAGAACCGCGAACGGCTCCGCCCCGCTGTCGATGCCGCCCTTCAGCCGCCGCGCCACGCCCTGAAGCACGTGCTCCTGGCGCCAGTGGAACAGCTCGAGCTGGGTTGAGCGGTCGAGCAGGTCGGCGTCGTCGTCGCGGCCGGGCAGCAGGTCGTCGGCCAGGCGGGTGAGCACCTCGCGCACCGCGGTGCGCTCCGCGACCGTGCCGAGCACCTGGCCCGCGAAGAACTGGGCGGTGCCGAGGGGGTCGAGCTCGCCGAAGGAGTCGCGGAAGTCGGTGAGCAGGTTCTTCGCGCACAGCTGGAGCAGGACGGTGTTGTCGCCCTCAAAGGTGGTGAACACGTCGGTGTCGGCCTTGAGTGCGGCGAACCGATTAGAGCGCATGTAGCCGGCGCCGCCGCACGCCTCCCGGCACTCCTGGATCGTGGCGGTGGCGTGCCAGGTGGCCACGGCCTTGACGCCCGCGGCCAGCGTCTCGAGCTCGCGGCGGCGGCGGTCGCCGGCCTCGTCCTCGGCGTGGGCGGTGAACACCTCGTGCAGGTGGTCGCGCAGCCGAGCCTGGGCGAAGTGCAGCGCGTAGGTATGGGCCAGCGGGCGCAGGAGCCGCCGCTGGTGTGTGCGGTAGTCGAGCAGCAGCGCTTCCTCGTCCTCCCCCGGCGGACCGAACTGGCGGCGCTCGAGCCCGTGGCGCACCGCGATCGTGAGCGCCACCTTCGACGCCCCGATGGATGCGCCGCAGATGCTCACCCGCCCCTGGATCAGCGTGCCGAGCATGGTGAAGAAGCGCTTGGTGTCGTTCTCGATCGGGCTGCTGTAGACGCCGTCCTCGTCCACCTGGGCGTAGCGGTCGAGCAGCGCGTCGCGCGGCACCCGGACGTGGTCGAACCAGATGCGCCCGTTGTCCACGCCGTCGAGGCCGAGCTTGGGTCCGCAGTCCTCGATGCGAATGCCGGGCAGGACGGTCCCGTCGTCATCGCGCAGCGGCACGAGCAGGGCATGGACGCCGTGCTCCTCGCCCGCCACCACGAGCTGGGCGAACACCGCGGCCATGCGCCCGTCGCGCGCCGCGTTGCCGATGTAGTCCTTGCGGGCATCGTCGTCGGGCGTGTGCACCACGAACTCACCGGCTGCCGGGTCGTACGTGGCGGTTGTGCCCAGCGCCTGCACATTCGAGCCGTGTCCTGTCTCGGTCATGGCGAAGCAGCCGGGGAGCTCCATCGAGGTGATGGCGCGCAGGTGGCGCTCGTGGTGGCGCTCGGTGCCCAGGTGGAGCACCGCGCCGCCGAACAGGCCGAACTGCACGCCGCACTTGACCAGCAGGGAGAGGTCTCCGAACGCCAGTGTCTCGAACGCCGCGATCGACTGGCCCACCGCGTCCTGGCCGCCGTACTCCACCGGGAAGCCCATCGCCGGGTCGCCTTCCGACGCGAGCTCCTTGGCCCACGCCAGAACCTGCGCGCGGTATTCCTCCGTGGGAAGCCCGTCCGCCGGCTCGTAGCCGGGACGGGAGAGCCCCTCACGGACGCGGTCGCGGATCTCGGCGTGCTCGCCGTCGAGCAATGCGCGCAACGAGGCGGTCGCGGTCATCGGTGCGGAAGCTACCCCCGGATGGACCTCGTCAAGCGCGGTTCCGCGGAACCGCGCGGTCAAGCGGCTTCGCCGGCGGCCCAGTCCAGGACGTCGGCCACGGCACGCCCGCGGCCTCGATACGACGCAGCAAAAGCTGGAGATCGTGGGTCCACGGGAAGTCCTCCCCTCGACTTGCCAGGACGGCTTTCATCGCCTTCTCGACCGCCTGCTGCGCATGGAAGCCGAGCACCGCATCCGCAGCGCCCGGATCGCCGGCCAGGGCAATCAGGACGTGCTGGTCATCGCGGGCCTTGCGCAGCAGCAGGTCCGCCTGTTCCTTGTCAGGGCTCAACGAGGACCCGGCCCTCCGCCAACGCCCGGCGCACGAGCGAACCGGGGCGCATCCTGACGCGTTCAGCCTCTTCCCTTGACACCACCACGACATCCACCGGGACGTCGAGCTCAGCCAGGGCGTCGCGTAGCCGCACCATCTCGTCCAGCTTGCTGTCGACGCGCTCCTCGATGACCAGGAAGTCGAGATCGCTGTCAGGCCGGCCCTCGCCCCGGGCGCGCGAACCGAAGAGCAGCACCCGCGCCGGCGAAGCTGCGTGCGACGCAAGGGTCCGGCCGGCCCTCACGATCGCGGCGTCATCTATCACGAAGCCACCGTACCGCGCGCCGCGGACCGGCTCGAAGGACCTGCAAGCGAGGAGAACGGAGAGGGAGGGATTCGAACCCTCGAGGCGGGTTAACCCCGCCCACGCGATTTCCAGTCGCGCTCCTTAAGCCACTCGGACACCTCTCCGGGCCCGCGTAAGGCTAGCGTCAGGCTGGGCGTCAGAGGCCGAGGCCGCGGACCCCGTGCTCGTTCCAGCCGAGGTGGTGGGCCACCTCGTGGAAGAGGGTGCGCTCCACCTGCGCGGCCAGCAGCCCGGGGTCGTCGCCGAAGTCGCGCTCGAGGGTGTCCTGGTAGAGGACGATGCGGGCCTCGTGGTTGCGGCGCGCCACGGTGTCGCCGAAGTAGTGGCCGTAGGCGCCCACCTCGCCGCCGATGCGCGACACCACCACCGGCGTGGTCTCGAGCAGCTCCTGGAACTCCTCCGGCAGGCGGTCGATGGCGTCGGCCACGAGGATGTCGAACTCCGTGGCCTCGGCGGCAAGCTGGGGGTGCTCGGCGAGCTCCTCGCTGCGGCGCACCAGCCGCTCGAACTCCTCGTCGCCGGCGGAGTCCCAGCCCGCGAGGGTGACCGTCAGCCAGGCGGTGACGAGGATCAGCGCGGTGGCGACCATCACGATCGTGAGCAGGTCCTCCGCGCCCGACAGCGAGGGCGGGTTGAGCAGCACCGCGAGCGTGCCGAGCAGGAACGCGGTGAGGGCTGCGGCGCGCAGTATCGAGCGGAGCGTGTCCCCCATGGGAATGAGCGTAGCGCCGCGTTTGCCCCGGGCCGCGGGGGGTAGCCGCACCGTCATGGCTACCTGTGAGGTCTGCGGAAACGAGTACGACAAGGCGCTCGAGGTCACGCGCGGCGGCGAGTCGCACGTCTTCGACTCCTTCGAATGCGCCATCCACGCGCTCGCCCCCAGCTGCGACCACTGCGGCTGCCGGATCGTGGGGCACGGCGTCGAGTCCAACGGCTCGATGTTCTGTTGCGCGCACTGCGCGAGCGCGGAGGGCGTCGAAGGGATCGCCGACCGGGCGTGAGCAAGCCGGTCCGGGTCGGTTGCTCGGGCTGGAACTACGCCGACTGGCGCGAGGCCTTCTACCCGAAGGGCCTGCCCCCGAGCCGCTGGCTCGAGCGCTACGCCGAGGTGTTCCACACCGTCGAGGTGAACAGCACCTTCTACCGGCTCCCAAACCGCGACGCCGTGGCGCGCTGGGTGGAGCAGACGCCCGACCGCTTCATCTTCACGATCAAGGCCAGCCGCTACCTGACCCACATCAAGCGGCTCACCGAGATGGGCCGCGGGACCGAGCTCTTCTACGAGCGGATCGAGCCGCTCGCGCAGACGCCGAAGATGGGGCCGGTCCTGTGGCAGCTGCCGGCCAACTTCCGCCGCGACGACGAGCGGCTCGCCGGCGCGCTCGGGCAGCTCCCCCCGGGACGCCACTGCTTCGAGTTCCGGCACGAGAGCTGGTTCACCCGCGACGTGTACGCGCTGCTGCGCGAGCACGGGGCGGCGCTGGTGATCGGAGACCACCCGGAGCGGCCGTTCCAGACCCACGAGCGCACGGCGGACTGGACGCTGGTGCGCTTCCACCACGGCCATCGGGGCCGCGGAGGCAACTACTCCGACAGCGAGGTGGACACCTGGAGGCGGCGCATCGCAGCGTGGCGCTCGCGCACCGAGGTGTTCGCGTACTTCAACAACGACTGGAAGGGCTACGCGATCCGCAACGCGCGGCGCCTGGCGGGCTAGGAGCCCTCGTCGGGCTGGGCGCCCGGGACGTCTGCGTCCTCGCGCTTGCGCTCCCAGTCGCGGTCGGTCTTCTCGATCTCCTCCTCGAGCTCTTCGGAGCGGCGCTCCATGTCGTCCGCCGCCGGCTCGGTCTCCTCGATCGCCTCACGCATCTCGTCCTCGGCCTCGCGCGATTCGCGGTGATGCTCTTCGGTCATGGCCCGCGCTTACCCGCGCGGGCGCGCGCGGGAAACCCGAGCCGCCGGGACATAGGCTTGGCCCGTGCTCGAGCCCGAGCGACTCGACGTTCCCGCCGCCGGCGGCCCCCTGCGCGTGTGGCGCTGGCCGGGCGACAGCCCGCTCGTGCTGGCGGCCCACGGCATCACATCGAACGGGCTCGCCTGGGCAAGCGTGGCCGAGGCCCTCGCCGGCGAGATCACGCTCGTCGCGCCGGACCTGCGCGGCCGCGGGGACAGCCGCGACCTCCCCGGGCCCTACGGGATGGCTCGCCATGCGGACGACCTGATGACCGTGCTCGACCATCTGGGCGCCGAGCGCGCCGCGGTGGCCGGGCACTCGATGGGCGGCTTCGTGGCCGCGGTCGCGGCGGTCCGGCATCCCGACCGGGTGGCCGCAGCCGTGCTGGTGGACGGTGGAGTGGCGTTCGACATCCCGGCCGGGGACCCTCAGGCCGCCCTCGAGGCCACGCTCGGCCCCGCGATGGAGCGCCTGCGCATGACCTTCCCCGACGCCGCCGCGTATCGTGCGTTCTGGCGGCAGCACCCGGCGCTGGCCGGCGCGTGGTCGCCCGCCGTGGAGGCCCACATCGACCACGACACGGTCCCGGCCGGCGGCGGCACCGTGCGCTCGGCATGCGCGATCGATGCGGTGCGCGAGGACGGCGCAGCAATTCTCACCGACGACGAGGCCACCACGGCGGCGCGCCGGCTGCCGTGTCCCGCCACCCTGCTGTGGGCGCCGCGCGGGATGCTCGGCGAGCCGCCCGGCCTCTACACCGGCGGCCGCCTGTCAGCCGCCGGCCTCGACCCCGAGCGCGTGGTGGTGGAGCAGGTGCCCGGCGTCAACCACTACACGGTGCTGCTGGGCGGATCCGGCGCCGCGGCGGTGGCCGGCGCGATCCGGGCCGGCGCGAGCCGGTAGGGCGCGATGCTCAGGCGTCGGAGACCCGCGGCGCGTAGCGGTGGTGGAGCATGAGAGCGTTCCCATCCGGGTCCGCGAAGAAGGCCATGTGACAGACGCCGGTGTCGAGGGTGTCACCGGCGAACTCCACGCCGCGCTCGGCGAGCGCTGCTCGCGCGGCCTCCACGTCCTCGACGTGCAGGGCGAGCGGGTTCGGGTTCGGGTGATACCCGAACGGGAAGTTCTCCGCCACGACCACGCTGAGCGTGACTGCGCCCGTCTCGAACTCGGCGAAGCTGCGTTCGGGCCTGTACGTCGAGCGCAGCAGCCCGAGTGTGGTGCCGTAGAACTCGACGGCGGCTTCGAGGTCGTTGGTGGGGACGGTGACGAAGTCGACGCCGGCCACGATCTGCTGCTCTTGCGCGGAGGTCATGCGCGGAACTCTACGGGCGAGGAATAGTTGCTCGCGCAACCACTTGCTACCCTCTCTCGGATGGAGCTCGGACTCGCCACCTTCGCCGACGTCAGCTCCGGGGTCAGTGCCGAGCAGCGCATGCGCGACCTCATGGAGGAGGTCGAGCTGGCCGATCAGCTCGGACTCGACGTCTTCGGCATCGGCGAGCACCACCGCCCCGACTTCGCCGTCTCCTCCCCCGCTGTTGCGCTGGCGGCCGCCGCGGTCCGCACGGAGCGCATCCGCCTCACCAGCGCGGTCACCGTGCTCAGCTCGGCGGACCCGGTGCGCGTCTTCGAGGAGTTCGCCACGATCGACCTGCTGTCCGGCGGCCGCGCCGAGATCATGGCCGGGCGCGGCTCGTTCATCGAGTCCTTCCCGCTGTTCGGCTACGACCTCGAGGACTACGACGAGCTCTACGCGGAGAAGCTGGACCTGCTGCTCGCCATCCGCGAGCGCAATCCGGTCACGTGGTCCGGGCGCCACCGGCCGCCGCTCGAGGACGCCGGCGTCTGGCCGCGGCCTGTGCAGGAGCCGCTGCCCGTCTGGGTGGCGGTGGGCGGCTCGCCCCAGTCGGTGGTACGCGCGGGCAAGCTGGGCCTGCCGCTGACGATCGCGATCATCGGCGGGCAGCCCGAGCGGTTCGTGTCGCTGGTCGAGCGCTACCGCGAGGCCGCGGCGCGCGCCGGCCACGATCCGGCGGCGCTGCCGGTGGGCATCAACACACACGGCTTCGTGGCCGCCGACCCGGCCCAGGCCAGCGCGGCGTTCGCCTCCTCATACACGGCGATGATGGGGCGCATCGGCCGCGAGCGCGGCTGGCCGCCGATGACCCGCGACCAGTACGAGGGGCTGCGCTCGCCCCGCGGCGCGCTGGCGGTGGGCAGCCCGCACGAGGTGGCCGAGAAGATCCTCTTCCAACACGAGCTCTTCGGCCATCGGCGCTATCTGGCGCAGATGAGCGTGGGCGCCGTGGCGCACCGCGACGTGCTGCGCTCGATCGAGCTCTTCGGCACCGAGGTGGCTCCGCTCGTGCGCGCGGAGATCGCGCGGCGCGAGCCCGACCCCAGCCCGGCCGCAACGGCCTCTTAGCGGACCACGTCCACCGGCCTCAGCGCGCGCAGTCCGCGGCGCGCTCGAGCAGCAGCTCGCGCTCACGGGTGTTCCGCGTGAGCGACGCCGCGCGCTCGAACTCCGCGCGGGCCTCGTCGTGACGGCCGAGCTTCACGAGAAGCTGGCCGCGCACGCTGGGCAGGAGGTGGTAGCCGTGCAGCGACGGATCGGAGGTCAGCTCATCGACGAGCTCGAGGCCCGCCTCCGGGCCGAACGCCATCCCGACCGCCACGGCGCGATTGAGCTCCACGACGGGCGACTGCATGAGTTGGGCGAGCGCATCGTAGAGGGCCACGATCCGCTTCCAGTTCGTCTCCTCCGGCGTCCGCGCCCGGGCGTGACAGGCGGCGATCTCGGCCTGGAGCGTGTACGTGCCGAGCCCGCCGCCGAGCTCCTCGGCGCGCTCGAGCGCCGCGAGCCCGCGGCGGATGAGGAGATGATCCCAGCGCCCACGATCCTGGTCGAGCAGCAGCACGGGCTCTCCCGACGGGCCCACCCGCGCACGCAGCCGCGACGCCTGGATCTCCATAAGCGCGACGAGGCCTTGCACCTCCGGCTCCTTGGGCACGAGCCCGGCCAGGATCCGGCCGAGGCGGAGCGCGTCCTCGCACAGCGCGGGCCGGATCCAGTCGTCGCCGGCGGTGGCCGAGTAGCCCTCGTTGAACACGAGATAGACGACCTCGAGCACCGACGACAGGCGATCGCCCCACTCGCCCTTGCCGGGGACCTCGAAGGGAACGCGCGCCTCGGCGAGCGTGCGCTTGGCCCGGACGATCCGCTGGGCGACAGTTGCCTCGGGCACCAGGAACGCGCGCGCGACCTCCCTGGTGGTCAGCCCTCCGAGCAGGCGAAGGGTGAGCGCCACGCGCGCGTCGGTGGAGAGGACCGGGTGGCAGCAGATGAACACGAGGCCGAGGAGGTCGTCGCCGATGTCGTCGTCGATCGCGGCGTCGAGATCCGCCACGGCTCCGTTCTGCCGGATCAGCAGCCCGTGCCCGAGCTCCTCCTGCTTGCGCCCGAGCCGCTCCCTGCGACGCAGCAGGTCGATCGCGCGGTGCTTCGCGGTGGCCATGAGCCAGGCGCCCGGGTTTTCCGGGACGCCCGACTCTGGCCACTGCTCGAGCGCGGCGACGAGGGCATCGTGCGCCAGCTCCTCCGCGACCCCGACGTCGCGCACGATCCGCGCGATGCCGGCGATGAGCCTGGCCGACTCGATCCTCCAGACCGCGTCGATCGCACGATGGGTGGTGGAAGCCGTCACCGCGAGGGGCTGCTACTGCTGGTTGGCGGCCGCCTGCGCCCGAATCCGCTCCTCCTGCTCCCTGAGCTCGGGCGTGAACTCGTCGCCGAAGTCCTCCGCCTCGAACACCTGGCGGATCTCGATCTCGGCCTCCTCGTCGAGCGGGTTGGGGCAGCGCTTGACCCACTCGATCGCCTCGTCGAGCGACTTCGTCTGGATCAGCCAGTAACCGGCGATCAGCTCCTTGGCCTCCGTGAAGGGCCCGTCGATCACGCTGCGCTCCTTGCCGGAGAACTTCACGCGCGCGCCCTTCGAGCTCGGCTGAAGCCCCTCGCCGTCGAGCATCACGCCGGCCTTCACCATCTCCTCGTTGTACTTGCCCATGTCGGCCAGGAGCTCCTCGCTCGGCATCACGCCGGCCTCGGTGTCCTCGTTGGCCTTGATCAGGACCATGAATCGCATTGTGGCGTCTCCTTCTGTGGTCGGGTTTCCATGCCTCTACCTACCCGTCGAACGAGCCGCGGCGATATCGACACCTCGCGACGCCGGCTTCCCGGATCGTGACTCCCTGTCGGCGGGCGGCACGGTAGAGGCTCGACGGCCGCCCAGGACGCCTCGATCGAGCTCAGCGACGCTTCCTGCTCACCCCTTCGCCTGGTCGAGAGCGGCAGCGAGGCCCTTGACATCCGCCCCCAGCCCGGTCTCGAGCTTGAACGAGTGGCCGCGCACGGACATGTTGAGCACGCGGCCGATGAGCAGCCGCTTGACCTCGATCCGGTCGACGTCCTCGATCGCCACGCCGCTGAGCAGCTCCTTCACGGACCCACCAAGCCCGAGGCCCCAGGGCATGCCGATCCGGAACGTGAGCAGCCGCCGGTTCGTGATCGCGAGCCCCATCGGGCTCGCGACCGTCAGGCCGGCCTGCGCGGCGGCGTCAGCCGCGGTCCCCTGCTGGGTTGCGCCGAGGTTCGTGCTGCCGGCGATGGCTTGCGTGCGGCCGCGCGCCTGGGCGACGATCGCGCACAGCATCCGCTCTCCCTCCTCCATGAAGGGAGCGGCCTGAACCATGATCTTCTTCCCCTGCGAGAGGACCACGCGTGCAGAATGACATCAGCGCGCAGGTGCTACGCTGTCGCACATGGAGATCGGAGTTCGCGATCTGCGAAACCGCACCGGCCAGGTCATCGACGCCGTTCGCGCCGGCGAGCGAGTCACCCTGACTGTGCACGGCGAGCCGCTCGCCGACATCGTCCCCCACGGTCGCCGCACCCGCTTGCTGTCCGGCCCCCACTTGCGTGAGCAGCTGGTTGACCGCGCCGCAGATGCCGAACTGCAGCGGGAGCTCGACGCACTCACCGGTCAGACGCTCGACGAGCTGTGAGTGCTGCGAGCGTCGGGTTGCTGGACACCTCGGTGTTCATCGCCCGCGAAGCGCAGCGGTCGCTCGGGCAGCTGCCCGAGCATGTCGCGGTCTCGGTGATCACGATCGGCGAGCTGCAGG
The DNA here is from genome assembly GCA_040901445.1 of Thermoleophilaceae bacterium. Lineage (GTDB taxonomy): Bacteria > Actinomycetota > Thermoleophilia > Solirubrobacterales > Thermoleophilaceae > JBBDYQ01. Next base: position 313,274 of record JBBDYQ010000002.1, read on the forward strand.
TTGGAGTTCTGAGCGCCCGTGACGACGATATCCGCGCCCGCCGAGCGGACACCCTCGCCCTCGCGCGCATGGCCGACCCGATCCCGATCAGCGAAGCGGTCATGGTCGCCTGGGCACGACTGGTAACCGACTGCGGAGCCGCCGGAGTGCAACGCACGGTCAAGCTCACGGACGCGCTGATCGCCGCCACCGCCGTCGAACACGGCCTCCCTGTCGTCACGCAGGACGCCGACTATGACCAGATTGCACGGGCACATCCAGAGCTCCGCGTCGTAAAGGTTTGAACGGCGACGTGCCGGGCTCAACGGCCTGACGTTCTCGCGCAGGTGGTCGGGCGCGCCGGTGCCGGGATCGGCAGCACGACCGGCGACGCTGAAGCGATCGATCGGCTGGTCGTGACGTTCGGGCTCAGCAGCCGACCGCGTCGCGAAGCGTGCGACACGCCTGATGCATGCGCGGGGAGGAAAGCGCCGTGATGCGACGCCGGAAGGCCGAGCGGGGAAGCGTGTGGACATTGTCGAAGTTGACAACGCACTCGGTCGGGACACCGTCGTCTGCGGGAGTGAGCAGGAGTTCGGCGACGAGCTCACGCCGTGTTCGCGTCAGCGCAGCGACGACAACCGATGCGATGCGGTCAGCGACCGGGTCGCGCGTGAGCACCAGTACCGGCCGGTCGCCGCCGGGCGTGGCCGCGAACCAGATCTCACCTCGCTGCATCGTTCCAATCGGCCCAGTCCTCGGCCGGGCCCCAGTCGGCGACCTCAGCGAGCGATCGCTCCGCCTTGGTCGTCGGCGAGCGTTCCCACTTCTCTGCGTCGTTCCCGCCTCGCAGCTCGGCGAGATGATGGTGTACGGCATCCCGGAGGAGCTCGGAGCGGTCGATGCCGAGGGCCTGCGCCCAACGCGCGACCTCGGTGGCCTCAGCATCTGGAATACGGAAGCTGAGCATTGTCATACGGGCCATGCTAACACGTATGACGTGCCCTGGGATCCTGCTGAAGCGGGCTGGGCGGGACGACGTGCGAACTCCTGGCTTGCCTCGCCGCCCTGATTGGGGCGCTCCTGGAGCCCGGCGGTCGTGCAGCGCGCTCGCGGGCCGTCCGGTCCCTGCGAGGAGCACACGACTGAACATCGTGGTGTCGCCGCTTCGATTCCGGCCCTCGCCATCATGCGGAAGCCCGGAAGCCCGGTGTTTGCAGGGCTTTCGCAGGGTTAGACAGGTCCGGCTTCGGGGTCGCTGCAAACAAGGCTGCAAACACGCTGCTTGCAGCCCCGGTCGCCGGGAGTCCACTTGTGCCGCGCCCTGCGGGCACAATGGGCATCCGCCGGGCGTCAATGGAGAGCAGCGGTGCGCTGGACCTTGCCCTGGCTCCGGCGATGGTCGACCTCATCGTCGAGCGGGTGGCAGACCGGGTGTCGCGGATGCCACTGGCGGTGGAGCCGTGGGTGGGCGTGTCGGAGGTGGCCGCGCACCTGGGCTGCAGCCGGCAGCGAATCTACGACCTCATCAGCCTCTCCCCCAGGCTCGCGCGCAAGCTCACCGCGGTCCGGCCGGCAGACAACCGCGGAGAACTCGTCTTTACGAGCCGGGACGGCACGCGCCTCAACCGCCACAACCTCTACCGGGACGTGCTCGGACCCTGCGCCCGCCGCGCAGAACTCGAGTGGGTCACCCTGCACACCTTCCGCCACACCTGCGCCTCACTCCTGTTTGCCCCGGTCGCAAACGGGGGCGGCGGCAAGAACGTCAAGCAGGTCCAGGAGTGGCTCGGGCACCATTCGCCCGGCCTACACACTCAGGGAGTACGTACTTATCGACTCGCGCCACTGTTAGAAGAGCGTCTCGGCGATCTCGTGCTCGCGGCACACCTCCCTGACGGACCTGTCGCCGCGCAACCACGCCAGCACGATCTCGGCCTTCTGCTTCGCCGAGAACTTCCGATACCTGCGCTGCTCTGCCAACTCGATCTCCTTCGGTCGAGCGGCCGATGCTCGGGCGCCCGCCGGTCGGACTCGTCGCCCCTCCGGGCTCCTCGTCCGACCGGCAGACCCAAGCCCTCAAAGCTGTCAACGCGTCAACGGGGAGCGGGCCACAGGTGGCAGCCGGCGCCGATGCCCGACGGGCCGGCCCCGACGATGAGGACGTCCACGTGTTCGAGCGACATGCCCCGGCTTCCTATGGGATCGTACCTTCGCCTCGCTCAGCGGCGAAGGCGGATGCTGCGGCTGCGGGTGGCGCGGTTGCCGGCGGCATCCTCAGCCACCACCCTGATGCGAGCCGTGACCGTCCGCCGTCGTGCAAGCGCTCGCCGCACCGATCGCAGTGCGGTGCGAGGCAGCCTGAGCGTGACCCTCCGCGTGCTTCCAGCCTCGATCGAGCGTGTGACCGGGCCGAACCTGAAGACGCGGGCGGTCGCGGGCACCGAGACGGAGCCTCGTGCGGTTGCTTGACACGGCTCCTCCGGGCAGGCCGCGGTCAGCCTGAGAGTGCCGCGCCCCACTCGCTGCGCCCTGGCCCCACCCAACCGCAGGGCCGGAGGCTCGTCGTCGGCCTGGGGCGGCGGCGGTGGCGGCGGCGGCGGACCGCCCCCCGGGGGCGGTGGTGGCGGCGGCGGCGCGCCGCCCGGCGGCGGGGCGGCGGTGGTGGCCGACCAGCTCACGTCGTCGCTCGTGCATCCCGGCGCGCCGCCGAGCACCAGCCTGAGCGTGCCCGAAGCCTGCTGGGGCGCCGTGAACGAGCCGCTGTAGCGAAGCTGGCCGAACGACTTGCTGAACGAGTGACCGGTGATCGGGTCGCTGCCGGTGGCCGTGATGGTGACCGTGCCGCATGTCGTGGGCACGTCGGTGGCCGCGAAGCGCGTGACCGCGCTTCCATCCGGGGACACGTCGAAGGAGATCGTTCCGCCGCTTGCGGCGGGCCCGTCGTACGTGGCGGGCGCACTGTGGTTCCCAAGCGCGCCGGGTACGGCGGCGAAGAGCACGAACGTCGCGGCTGCGGCCAAACGGCCTGGGACGGGCAAGACGGAAACCCCTGGGTCGTGACATCTTGATCGTACCCCACAATGGGGACGTCTGCCAGCACCGCGAAGCTTCGAGCGGAGAGTAGGAGAAGGTTTCTGAACCCTCAGGTTCGAGAACGGCTCAGGCGGCTCCATCGCGAGCTGCCCGAGTGAGGACATCGCGAATGAAATCGGCTTTCGACGATCGTGTAGGCATCGCGGTCGGCTTGAGCCGTGGGGCAAGCCGGCGCTTCAGCGCCGCGTGGCGCTCCGCCACCGCTGAGGCGCGTTCGCGACGAACGCCTCTCGCCGGAGGACGTAGAAGACGTACCCGTAGCTCCCATCCGAGAGCCGGAAGACCTCGATCTCCCTCACGGTGTCGCGCGCGAGCTCGCGAACCGACGGGTCGGAATGATCGAGCAGCGCCTCGGCCCGCAGCGTGAGGACATCGTAGTAGTCGTCCATCCATGCCTGCGTCGGCAGCGTGTGCGTGGTGAGGATCCGGTATCCCGCCGCCTGCGCGGTGGCCGCGTTGCGTCGCACGGTCTGCATGTCGGGATAGGCGCTCTTGAAGAACGCTCTGCCAGCGCGGGGCGCGTCTTCCTTCAGCCACGACAGCTCGCTGACGACCGCGATGCCGCCCTCGTTCAGGGAGGGGGCCCAGGTCGTCAGCGCATGCGAGAAGCCGATGTTGTAGGCGGCGCCCTCCGACCAGAGCAGATCCACTCCGTCGAACGCCTGCGGGATGTCCTTCATGTCCATGCGATGCACCCGCACGAGCGGCGCGAGCCGCGCGTCCGCCGCGCGCCGCGCGAGATCGTCGAGAAACGGCCCGTGACTGTCGACCGCGTTGACCACGGCGCCGAGCTCCCGCGCTAGGGTGAGCGTCTGACGGCCGGTTCCGCACCCGGCGTCGACGACAACTTCGAACGTCCGCCGGGGCAGCGAGCCGAGGACGTGCAGCGTGTCGGCCTCACTGCCCGGGCCCAGCTTTCGCATCCCGCCGAAGAGCAGGTCGATCGGATCGCCGGTGCCCGTCATGCGCGCCCCTTCCGCCGCGCCGCCGCACGCGCCTGGCGGCTTAGCGCGCGTGCGCTCTCCTTGCGCTCGCGCCCGGCGCGCCTGCTCACGTCGAGGCGGGACTGCTCGCGCTCGAGCTTGCGCCACGCCGCGAGCCGCGCGTCGTCGACCGCGCCGCGCACGGCACAGCCAGGCTCACCGGCGTGGCGGCAGTCAGCGAAGCGGCACCCGCCGGCAAGCCGCGCGATGTCCGCGAACGTCGCGTCGGAACCGTCCCACAGACCTACCTCGCGCAGCCCGGGCGTGTCGACGATCAGTGCCCCGTCCGGCAGCGCGATCAGCTCCCGGGTGACGGTCGCGTGGCGACCACGGCCGTCGCTCGCCCGGACCGGTTTGGTCACCTGCCGCCGCTCGCCGAGCAGCGCGTTGACAAGGGTCGACTTGCCCGCCCCGGAGCGACCGAGCAGAACGGCGGTCGCGCCCGGCTCGAGCAGGCCGCGCAGCATCTGCAGACCGGTCCCGTCGTGCGCGCTGACGGCGATTGCGTCGGCGATCCCGAGCCGCCGCGCAGCGCGCGCGGCCACCGCCTGACCCTCCGGCTCGAGGTCCGCCTTGGTCAGCACGAGCGCGGCCGCGATGCCGCCACGCGCGAGCGCGAGGAAGCGTTCCGCTCGGCGGTCGTTGGGCTCCGGCAGCGGCTCCACCACCAGCGCGAGGTCCACGTTCGCCGCCAGTATCTGCTCCGCCGGGGCCTTTCCCGCGGCGCGCCGCGAGAGCACGCCACGCCGCTCGAGGACCGCGCAGATCGCGCCGCCCGCGTCGATCGCGACCCAGTCGCCCGCGACGGGCGGCCTCACGCGCAGGCGGCCGCGGGCCGCGAACAGCCGCGGGCCCGATCCGCCGGGCGCCGTGAGCGCCACCAACCAGTGGCCGCGGTGCTGGGCCACGACCCGGCCCGCCGTCAGGCCGGAGACACCGCGCCGGTCAAGCTCGGCGTCTAGGTCCGAGCGGCGGCCGAGGCCAAACGTGTTCTGTTGCATCGAAGAACTCCTCCACGTCTCGTCGAACTGGCAAGCCTGCGGGGCCGGCGTCCGGGCGGCGGCCCGGCGCCCGGCTCAGGCGGCCGACGCGTCGACGATGTGCCGGTGGAGGAAGCGCATCCACTCGCAGCTTAGCTACGCGGCTTGCGGGCAGTCTGCAAAGCGCAGGGCCTCCGGCACCGCCGCCAGGGAATCACGCCGCGGCCAAGGCGGCACGCGACTGCTGCGAACGACACGCGGGCGCCCTCGCGACTGCGGCGCTCAATGCTCATTTCGCCTGAGAGCGAGCGCGGGGAGTCGCGAATGCTCGCTTGCTTCAGCGGAGGGGGAGGGATTCGAACCCTCGAGCGACGGAACCGCCGCTAACGGTTTTCGAGACCGCCCCGTTTAACCACTCCGGCACCCCTCCGAGATGCGCCCGGCGCGTGGGCCGGGCGGGCGATCCCCAATCTAGCGGGAAAGCGCGCGAGCGCCCGGCCCTCCCGGCCGGGCGCTCGGCTTGCGAGCCCTTCCCCTCTTGAAAACCGGCTAGCGCTTGACGATGAGGCTCTGGCGGCGGATCGTCGTCGTGCGGCCACCGGGATCCATCCCGACTGCGGCGACGATGAACTTCACGCGCCCGGTGCGGATCCAGCGGCGCTCGATCTTGCGGTAGCGCAGGTAGCTGCTGCGGGCCTTGCGGCGCTGCGACCGCGACGCCTTGCGCGAGCGGTACTTGCGAAATGCCCGGACCCGCTTGGACCGAATGCTCTTGCGGGTCCGGGAGGTGGGGAGCGCGGCCGACAGCGCGCGTCGCGAGCGGGAGCTGATGCGGATCGGCAGGCGGCCCGCGCCGGTGATGGCGGTGCCGATGACCTCGGGCTTCGTGCCGCGCCCGAGCCCGAGGCGCTTGGCCGTGCGACCGTCCACGGTCACCGCGGCGAGCACGCCGCAGGTGGCGGAGCAGCTCGCGGTGGCGCTGAGCCCGCGCCGGGCCACGGTGGCCAGGCGCTGGGTGCGGCTGGCCGACAGGGCCAGGCTGAGCGGCGAGTTGCCGAACGGGCCGTTGTTGGCGCCCGGCACGGCCGGGGTGCCCGGGTTGCCGCCACCGCCGCCCGTGTTGGGGTCGGACGGAGTGGCGGGCAGGACGGCGCCGATGATGTTGCCGAGCGGGTCGAGCAGCAGGCCGGTCTCGGCATCCACCGTGGCGAGCAGCTGGCCGGTGGTGTCGAAGATCGAGCCCGTGGTGGTGTCCACCGTGCCGATCACCTGGCCGGTGAGGTCGGTGAGGACGCCCTGCGTGGGGTCGATCTGGGCCACGAGCGTGCCCGTCTGATCGACCACCGCGCCGACCGTGCCGGCGAGCAGGTCGTTGATGTCGGTGAGGAGCCCGGCGGCCTGGGCCTTTCGCTCGGGAGGCGCCTCCGCGGCCTGCGCCGCAGGGGCGGCAAAGGCGAGCGTTGAGGCGATGGCGGCGGTGGTGAGGACGAGCTTCCGTGCGGTCATGGCGGCAAGGTAGGGCCGAACTTCATCAAACCGCCCAGAACTGGACGGATGGCCGATCAAGACCTCAGCGGCGGCGACCGAAGAAGGCGCGCAGCAGCTCCGCGGACTCCTCGCCCAGCAGGCCGCCGGCCACCTGGGGGCTGTGGTTGAGGCGTGGCTCGGCCAGCACGTCGAGCACGCTGCCCGCCGCTCCGGCCTTGGGATCGGCGGCGCCGAACACCACCCTGTCCACGCGCGCGAGCACCAGCGCGCCGGCGCACATGGCGCACGGCTCGAGCGTGATGTACGCCGCGGCCCCGGCCAGGCGCCATCCGCCCACCGCCTGCGACGCCTGGCGCAACGCGAGGATCTCGCAGTGCGCCGTGGGGTCGCCGCGCAGCTCGCGCTCGTTGGACGCCGCCCCCACCACCTCGCCATCGTGGGCGATCACGCACCCCACCGGCACGTCGTCATGCTCGACCGCGCGCTCGGCCTCCCTCAGCGCGAGCCGCATGTAGTACTCGTCGCGCGGGAAGAACCTCATCTCGCGCCCGCGACCAGCCGCCTGCCCAGGCGCTCCTCGGCGCCGCGCAGGGCGTCCACGAGGCGCAGCCGCTCGGCCACGCGCATCCCGGCCGACGCCAGCGACAGCGCCGACGACGAGCTGCCCGCGAACGCGCCACGCTCGATCAGGTCGAGATACCAGTCGATCGTGGCGCGCAGGGTGCGGTCGAGCGTCCGGGCCCGGAAGCCCAGCTCCCGGCGGGCCTTGCGCGACGAGTAGCGCCAGTTCTGCGCCATCAGCACGACGCCCTCGGCCGACACGAGCCCCGGCAGCCCGAGGGACTCCGCGGTGCGCGCAGCGGACGCCAGCTCGGGCGGGATCACCAGCAGCGGGTGACTCACCCCCGACAGCTCGGCGATGCGGTCGATCACCTCCACCCACGAGCGGTTGTGACCGCCCAGCACGTAGCGCTCGCCCGGCCGCCCCTTCTCCGCGGCCAGCAGATGCCCCCTGGCCACGTCCTCGACGTCGACGATGTTCGTGAACCCGTCCACGACAGCCGGCAGCCGCCCGCGCAGGTAGTTGCCCACGGTGCGGGTGGACGTCTCGCCGGGCTGCGTGCGGTCCACGGGCACGCCGAGCACATACGACGGATTGACGATCACCACGTCCACGCCGAGCCGGGCGCCCGCCGCCAGCGCGCCGGTCTCGCCCTCGTGCTTGGCGTCCACGTAGGTCAGCCCGAGGTGGCCGCGCGTGTAGACGTCGCGCTCGTCGCCCACCTCGCCGGGGGCCGCCGGGCCGATGCCCGCCACGCTGGAGGTCACGACCACCCGCGGCACGCCGGCGGCGGCCGCGGCCTCGACGGCCACCCGCGGCGCCACCGCGTTCACCTCCCAGACCCTTGCCACGGGCCGGGCGCCCACCACGCCGGCGCAGTGGAACAGCACATCCGCGCCCCGCGCCGCCCGCCGCATGGCGGCGCCGTCGAGCACGTCGGCCTTGACGGCCTCCAGCTCCAGATCCCCCAGGCGAGCCAGCCGGCGGCCGTCGCGGTAGGTCACGCGCACGTCGTGCCCGGCCTCGGCGAGAACGCGCGCCACGTGTCCGCCCACGAAGCCGGTGGAGCCGGTGAGGCAGGCCTTCATTCCGCAGCGTCCGTAAGCAACTTGTCGGTGGGCGCGCTGTTCATACGGTCATACACTGGATTGGACCGTAATGCCGATGCGCCTCCTCCGCCTACTCCCCCTGGCGCTCGCGGCGATGCTCGCCGTGGCGCCCCATTCGCTCGCCGCCGACTACGCGCCGGGCGAGGTGCTCGTGAACTACGAGCCCGGGGCGCAGCGTGCCGCGATCCAGCGCGAGCTGGGCCTGCGGGGCATCGAGACGCTGCCCGGCGGAACCCGCCGCCTCCAGGCCGACGGTGCCCTGCCGCTCGCCGACGTGATCGCGCGCCTGCGTGAGACGCCCCACGTGGAGTACGCGGTGCCCAACCACCGCGCGCGCGTCACCGACTTCATGCCCAACGACCCGGGCACGGACGGCAACGGCCTCGGCCGCTGGCACGAGCTGCAGTGGAACTTCGCGGGCGAGTTCGGGATCAACGCCCCGAGCGCCTGGGAGCTGGCGCGCGCCGCGGACGCCGACGGTGGCCACGGCGTGGTCGTGGCCGTGCTCGACACCGGGGTGGCCTACAGCGACCGCGGCCGCTTCGTGCGCGCGCCCGACCTCTACTCGCGCCGCTTCGTGCGCGGCTACGACTTCGTGGACGAGGACCGCTATCCCAACGACGAGAACGGGCACGGCACGCACGTCACCGGCACGATCGCCCAGCGCACCAACAACGGCATCGGCGTCACCGGCCTCGCCTACGGCGTGAAGATCATGCCGCTGCGGGTGCTCGACTTCCAGGGGGCGGGCGACGCCAGCGCGATCAGCCGGGCCATCCGCTTCGCCGCGCGCCGCGGGGCCGACGTCATCAACATGAGCCTCGAGTTCGACGCAGGCGTGCGCGCCTCCCAGATCCCGGACATCGTGCGCGCCGTCCGCTACGCGCACAGCAAGGGATCCGTGATCGTCGCCGCCTCCGGCAATGCGGGCGACCGCGCGGTGGCCTACCCGGCCCGCGCGTCGCACGTCATCTCGGTGGGCGCCGTCACCATCCACGGCTGCCAGGCGGAGTACTCCAACAGCGGCCGCGGCCTCGACGTCGTGGCCCCGGGGGGCGGCGCCGACGCCCCGAACAAGGACAACCCCTGGGACACGGCCCACTGCGACCCCAGCCGCGTGGGCCCCGACATCTACCAGCAGACCTTCACGGGCAGCAGCGTGCGCAGCTTCGGGCTGCCCGAGGGCTACCAGGGCACCTCGATGGCCGCGCCGCACGTGTCCGCGACCGCCGCCCTGATCATCGCCACGCGGCGGTTGCGCCGCAGCGACCCTTCACCGAGCGCGATCGAGAGCCGGCTCGAGTCCACGGCCCGCGACCTCGGGCCCGCGGGCCCCGACCGCCGCTACGGGCACGGCCTGATCGACTCGGCCGCGGCCATCGATCCGGAGATCGCCCTGACCAGCCGGACCCGCCGCTTGCGCTAACCGGCCTACGTCGTGCGGATGATCAGCACGCTGCAGGGAGCGTGATGGGAGACCTTGTTCGGCACGCTGCCGAGCAGGAAGCGGCGGGCCCCGGTCATGCCCTTGTTGCCGACCACCACGAGGTCGGCGCCCTTCTCCTCGGCGACGTCGAGGATCGCGTCGGCCGGGTCGCCCTCGCGCGCGTAGGTGGACACGTCCACGCCCGCCGACTCGATGCCCTTGGCCGCCTCGCTCAGCGTGGCCTCGACGTCCTCGCGCGGGTTGACCATCCACTGCAGGTCCTCGGGCACCTGCACGCGCTCCTCGCGCAACCTGGTCTCCGACACCGGCTCGTACGCGCTCACCAGGTGGACGGTGCCCCCGACCGCCTTGGCCAGCTCCGTGGCCTGCCGGACCGCCTCCTTCGCGGTGTCGGAGCCATCGGTACCTACCACCAGCGAGCTGAACATCGCACTCCTTCCGAGGAACCTGCCGGGAAACCGCGCGCATCATATCCGTCACCCATGTCCCCGTTTCGGGGTTACGATGCAGCCATGCCCGAACGCACTCGCTGTCTCGCAGTAGACGATCACTCGGTTGTCCGCCAGGGCCTCGGCCTGCTCTTCGAGGGAAATGACGAGGTCGAGCTCGTCGGCGTGGTCGAGAACGGCGAGGAGGCCATCGAGGCAGCCGGCAAGCTGCAGCCCGACATCATCCTGATGGACGTGCGCCTGCCGGGGATCGACGGGATCTCCACGGTCAAGCGCATCCACCAGGCGGCGCCCAGCGTGCAGTTCGTCGTCTTCTCCGCCTACGGGGACAAGCGCCTCCTCACCGACGCCATCGCAGCCGGCGCGCGCGGCTATGTCATGAAGGGCGCGCCGCCCGAGGACCTGCTGCGGGCCATCCGCACCGTGGCCGACGGCAAGCCCTTCATCGACCCCGCGCTCTCCCCCGCCCTGCTCATGGCCGAGACCAGCGGCGGCTCCACCGCGCTCACCGAGCGCGAGCGAGAGATCGTGCAGCTGCTGGCCGAGGGCTTCCACACGGAGGTCATCGCCAACCGCATCGGGCTCAGCGTGGAGACCGTGAAGTCGGACACCAAGCGCGTGATCGGCAAGCTTCAGGCGGACACGCGCACCCACGCCGTGGCCATCGCCCTGCGCCAGAGCCTGATCGACTGACGGCTCGTCAAGTGCGCTCGTCGCCGCGCGGGTCCAGCGCCTCGGACTCCTGCGTGTCCTGCGTGTCCTGCGTGTCGCCGCCGTTCTCCTCGTAGCGCGGCGCCCGGCGGCGGCGGGCACTTGACGGGCGCCGGCGGGGGCCGAGCGCGTCGGGCGTGGCCGGCGGCGCGGGTCGCGCGCCGTAGTACCCGTAGCGCTCGTCGCCACGTTCCGCGTTCGTCACCACCACGCCGACCACGCGCGAGCGCAGCGTGCCGAGCAGCCTGAGCGCGCGACGCACCTCATCCCGGCGGCTGACGCCGAGCCGCACGACGAGCAGCACCCCGTCCACAGCACTGGCGAGTGACACGGCATCGCCCACCGGCACGAGCGGGGCGGAGTCGATGAGCACCACGTCAGCGCGCGCCTGCGCCTGGCGCAGCACCCCCGCGAGCGCGTTGGAGGCGAGCAGCTCGGCCGGGTTCGGCGGAGTGAGCCCCGCCGGCACGACCTCGATGAACGGCGCGGCCGTCCAGGCCTCGTCCCCGTCGTCGCCGACCGGCGCCGCGAGCGCGTAGCTCGTGTGCACGCGCGTGACGACGTCGTCGAACGGCGTGGCTCCGGCAAGCACGCCCGACAGGCCGTGCGGGAACTGGATCGAGAAATGGTCGGAGAAGGTGGGCCGGCGCATGTCCGCCTCGATTGCGAGCACGCCCTGCCCGGCGCCCGCCAGCGCGGCGGCCAGCCGCAGCGTCACCGTGGTCTTGCCCTCGCGCGGGACCGCGCTGGCGACGAGCACGGTGGAGACCGAGCGATCGAAGTTGAAGAAGCGGAGGTTGGTGGCCAGGCGGTTGTATGCCTCGGCCTCGGCCGGATCGGCCCAGACGCCGTTGCCCTTGCGCCGGGCGGGGGCCACGGGCCGGCGCGGCACGGCCGTGACGACAGGCAGCCCGGTGAGCGCCTCCACCTGCTCCTCCCGCCGGATGCGCCGGTCGAGCAGCGAGACCAGACCCGCGAGCGCCAGGCCGAGGAGCAGGCCCGCCGGAAGCGCGATCAGCGTGGCGAACGCCGGACGCGGGGACACCGGATCGCCCGGCAGCGACGCCCGCTCGACCACGTCCACGTTCCCGCCCTGCTGCGCCGCCGAGAGCTCGAGGTCGCGCAGGCGCCGCTCGATGCCGCGCCGGATGCTGGCCGACCCCCCGGCCTCCTCGAGGTCCTCGAGCTGGCGCTCGGCCCGCTCGATGGCCTCTTCGATGCTCGAGCGGGCGGTGTCGCGGCGAAAGTCCACGTAGCGGGCGGCGAAGGAGTTGGCGATGTCCGCGGCCACCTGCGCGTCGCGGTCGCGGGCGCGGATCTCGATGACGTCGGAGTCGCGGCGGACCTCGGCCTCGACGCGGTCGAGGAGCTCGCCGGTCGTGAGCGTGCGGTCGCGCACGCGCAGCGAGCGCCGCACCCGCTCCGCCACCGACTCGAGCTCGATCAGCTCCAGGCTGGTGCGCACCAGGCGCTCGGCGTCCACCGGAGCCGCGCCGCCGAGGATGGTCTCAGGCTGGCTCACGAGCAGTGCGGAGGTGGCCTCGTACTCGTCCTCCTGCGCCAGGCTCACCAGCAGTGTCGCCACGCAGGCCACGACGGCCGTGCCCAGCACCAGCCGGCGGCGCTCGGAGACCGTGCGCAACGCCAGGCGGACGCGCTCGCGGCGGGAGACGGCCGCGGCCTCGGACGAGGCCGGGGGCAGGAAGCCGGTGTCGCTGGAGCCAGTCAAGGCGGGTCGAGCGTCTATTCGCCGTCCGCTGCCGGAGTCCCTCCGTCCCCCGATGGGGCGAGGCCCGTCGAAGACGGCCTGCGGAAGTACCCTGCCAGGAATGCCGCGCTTCTGGATCGCCATGCAGGTCGTGATCGTGGTCTGCGTGATCGCCTCGATGGTCATCGCCGTCACCAAGCTCTGACGGCCATGCACGCCGAGCTCGGGTCGATCGTCGGGCCGGACCACGTGATCGCCGATCCCCCGGCGCGCTACCTCCAGGACGCCACCGTGAGCCGCGGGCTGCGGGGCCGTGCCGACGCCGTGGTGCTGCCGGGCAGCGCCGAGGAGACGGCCGCCGTGCTGGCCTGGTGCTACGAGCGCGGCGTCCCGGTCACCCCGCGCGGCGGCGGCACGGGCTTCGCCGGCGGGGCAGTGCCGGTCGAGGGCGGCGTGCTGCTGTCGCTGGAGCGGCTCGCGCGGGTGCGCTCGCTCGACCCCGGGGTCTGGCGGATGGAGGTCGAGGCCGGCGTGACCACGGCACACGTGCGGCGGCTGGCGCGGGAGAACGGGCTGCTCTTCCCTCCCGACCCCGGAGCGGCCGAGGACTCCCAGATCGGCGGCAACATCGCCACGAACGCGGGCGGCCCGCACGCGTTCAAGTACGGGGTGACGGGCGCGTGGGTCACCGGGCTCGAGGCCGCCATGGCCCCCGGCGAGCTGGTGCGCATGGGCGGCCCGGTGCGCAAGGACGTGGCGGGCTACGACCTGCGCGGGCTGCTCGTGGGCTCCGAGGGCACGCTCGGCGTGATCACCGCGGCGTGGCTGGCGCTGCTGCCGGCACCCGAGGCGGCATTGCCGCTGATGGGCCTCTATGCCGGCCCGGCGGAGGGCTGCGAGGCGATCGGAAGGGTGCTGGCCAGCGGATTGGTGCCCGCCGCGCTCGAGTACCTCGACGCGGGCACCCTCCGGGCCGCCGCGGCGGGCTTTCCCGGCGGGCTCGACGCCCGCGCGGGCTTCATGGTGCTGGCGGAGGCCGACGGCTCGCGCGCGGAGGCCGAGCGCCTGGCGGAAGAGCTGCGCGAGGCGCTCGCCGGCGGCGCCCTCGCCGTGCTCGCCCCCGACCCCGGCGCGCTCTGGCGCTGGCGCGACGGCGTGTCGATCGCCGTCGGCGCGCTGCGCGGCGGCAAGGTGAGCGAGGACGTGGCCGTACCGGTGGACCGGCTGCGCGAGGCGATCGAGGGCACGCTCGAGATCGGCCGCCGGCACGGTCTCGAAGCCTGCAGCTGGGGGCACGCGGGCGACGGCAACCTGCACTCCACGTTCCTCCTCCCCCGTGAGGAGGCGGCGCGGGCGGAGGCCGCGGCGGCCGAGCTGTTCGAGCTGGCGCTGGCGCTCGGTGGCTCGATCTCGGGCGAGCACGGCGTGGGGCTGGTGAAGCGCGGGCAGGTGCGCGGGCCGGTGCGGCTGCACGCGGCGGTGAAGGCGGCGCTCGACCCGAAGGGATTGCTCAACCCGCAGAAGAAGCTGCCGGGCTGAGCGGCTACGCCGCGCGGGGGAGCTCGGACAGCCGCTCGGGGACCTCTCCCAGCGGCAGCTCGAGCGCCTCGTTGGCCGCCAGCCAGCCCGCCACGATCCTCACCTCGTCGACCTCCTCCTTGGCGAGCAGGGAGGAGCCGGCGCCACGCGCGGCCACCGCCGCGCTGCGCCGCTCCAGCTCGGCCGCCGGCGGCAGCGGCCCCCACTCGGCCACCCGCCCGGCCACGATCCAGAAGGCGTCGAAGCGCTCCTTGGCCGGGTGGCGGGCGATGACCAGCCGCGACCCGGCGTGGGTGGCGCGCAGCACTCCCTCGAGACGGCCGAGCGCCCCGGCCAGGCGGTCGCGGCGCCGGCGCAGCGCCTCGGCCGCCTCGTAGCGGCGCGCGCCCGCGGCCGCGCGCATGCGCTCCTCGATCTCGCCGAGCAGGCGCTCCTCCGCAGCGCCGGATCCGTCGAACAGGCCGAGCGCGGCGTCGAGCCGCCGGCGGTAGGCGTTTGGGTCGAGATCACCGAGGCAGGGCGAGAGGCAGCGGCCCATCTGCCCGTAGATCGACGGGTGGTCGCGCCGGCGCATGGAACGGCCGCAGTGGCGCAGCGCGAACAGGCTCGTGAGGTTGTCGGCCAGCTCGACGGCGGCGCGCTTGCCGCGCATGGGCCCGACGTTCACGGCAAGCCCCGGGGCGGGGGCGGGGGCCACCTCGAGCACGGGGTAGGAGATGTCCAGCCGCGCTCGCAGGTACACCCAGCCGTCGGTGCGCTTGAGCTGCCGGTTGCCCGGCGGGCGCAGCTCCTTGATCAGCCGGTTCTCCAGCACGAGCGCCCCGAGCTCGGAGTTCGTGGAGCGGTAGTCCACGACCTCGGCCCGCTCGGTCCAGCCCGCCGGGGCGCAGAAGTGGGAGCGCGCGCGGGTGCGCAGCGACACCGACTTGCCCACGTACAGCGGGCGCCCGCGCTCGTCGCGGAAGACGTACACGCCGGGGTCCTGGGGCAGCTTGCTGAGGTCCGGGCGCTCGGCGGGCGGGCGCCGGCGCACCGGCTCCTTCGCGGCCTTGCGGCGCCGCGAGCCCAGCAGCGCGATGGCCTCGCCGACGCTGGCCGCGTTCGCGCACAGGCGCGGGAACAGGGCGCAGAAGATGCGCGCGCAGGTCTCGGCGTCCACGAGCGCGCGGTGGGTGCCCTCGACCTCGATGCCGAGGGAGCCGGCCAGCGCGGCGAGCTTGCGCTGGCGGGCCAGCGGGGCGAAGCGGCGCGCCAGCGCCACGGTGCACAGCACCGGCGGGTCGGGCCAGTCGAGCCCGCAGCGCTCGAAGGCCTGCTGGAGCACGCGCCGGTCGAAGGGGGCGTTGTGGGCCACGAGCACCCGCCCGTCCAGCATGCCCGCAAGCTCCCCCAGCACGTGCTCGCGAGGCGGCGCCACGTCCACCATCGCCTGCGTGATTCCCGTGAAGCGCTGGATGCCGCGCGACAGCGGCCGCTCCACCCGCACCAGCGACTCGAAGCGCTCGTGCAGCTCCCCGCCGCCCACCAGCACCGCGCCCACCTCGGTGAGCTCGCAGGCCTCGCCCGCGAGCCCGTTGGTCTCGCAGTCCACCGCCAGGTATTCCGCGCCCGCCAGCTGCATGGGGGAACGTGTGTACGCCCCGCGCCGGACGCCGCGGGCGCCGGCTTGCAAGGATGGAGCGCGATGCGTCTGGCGATGTTCCTGCTCGCCGCCGCCGCGCTGGCCCTGCCCGCGTGCGGTGGCGACGACGAGCCCGATCGCGGGGCCACCGGGCCGGTTTCGCCCACCACCGGCACGGAGACGGCGCCGCCGGCGGCCGACCCCGGGGCCACCGCCGCGATCGCCCCCGCCGACGAGTCGGAGATCCGCGACGTGGTGGTGGCCGCGGCCACGAACAGGGAGCCGTGCGAGCACCTCACGGAGCGCTACCTGGAGGAGTTCGTGCTCGAAGGGGTCACGAGCGAGGATCCCTCGGCTGCCTGTCGCGAGGCCGAGCAGGGCCAGCCCGAGCTGCGCGAGTCCGACGTGCGCATCAGCGCCGTCCGCGGCGCGGGCGACGAGGCCGAGGTGCGCTTCTCGATCGCCGGCATCGAGCAGACCGCGATGATGGTCCGCGGCCGCGACGGCTGGCTGATCGACAAGTTCGACGTGTGACGTCCGTCACTCACCCTTGACCCACATACCGCCGGTATGGAACCGTCGCGTCATGAGCTCCGTCACGCTTCCCCAAGGCACCGTCCACTACGCGGAGTCCGGCTCCGGCCGGCCGCTGGTCTTCGTCCACGGCCTGCTGGTGAACGGCTCGCTGTGGCGCAAGGTCGTGCCGCTGCTCGAGGGCGACTTCCGCTGCATCGTTCCCGAGCTGCCGCTCGGGTCGCACCGGAGCGCGCTGACCGACCCGGATGCCGCGTCGCCCCCGGGCGTGGCCAAGCTGGTGGCCGACTTCATCGCGGCCCTGGAGCTCGAGGACGTCGTGCTCGTGGGCAACGACACCGGCGGGGCCATCTCCCAGATCGTGGCGGCCGACCACCCCGAGCGGCTCGGCGCGCTCGTGCTCACCCCCTGCGACGCGTACGAGAACTTCCTGCCGCCCGCCTTCCGGCCGCTGCAGTGGCTCGCGCATGTGCCCGGCGCGCTCACGGGAATCCTCCAGGGCATGCGGATCGGGGCCATCCGCCGCTCGCCGCTGGGCTACGGGATGCTGCTCAAGCGGCCCGACCCGCAGGTGCTCGAGGGCTGGGCGCGCCCGTCGCTCGAGGACCCCGCCGTGCGTCGCGACGCCGTCAGCTTCCTCAAGCGCATCGACAAGCGCTACACGCTGGAGGCGGCGGAGAAGCTCAAGTCGTTCCCCCACCCCGTGCTGCTTGCGTGGGCGCCCGAGGACCGCTTCTTCAAGCTGAAGTTCGCCGAGCGGTTGGCCGCGGACATCCCGGACGCGCGCCTCGAGCGGGTCGAGGACTCGCGGACGTTCATGTCCGAGGACCAGCCGGAGCGCCTGGCCGAGCTAATCGCGGCCTTCGCGCGCGCTCCGCAGGGTCAGCCGGCCAGCTCGGGCTGATGCTCGCGCAGGTGGCGCTCGATCGTCTCCCGCACCCAGCGGCGGTTGTCGGTGTCCGCCATCCGGTAACGGCCCAGCAGCTCCTTCTGGCCCTCGAGCGGTAGGCCCGCGATCTCCCAGCGCACCGTGAGGCGCTCGAAGAGGAGCTCCTCGCGGCGCGCCCAGCGATCCTCGGCGCTGGCGGCAGGCGTGGCGTCGAGACTCTGCAGCTTGCCGGCGGTGCCGGCCGAGAGGGCGTTGCGCAGCGTGAGCACGTTGCCCTCCTCGTCGCGATAGTCGCTGGTGGGCACCGGGGCGCTTCCCGCGCGGTCCGCCTTCTGCCGCTTGCGCTGCCGTCGTCCCATGTCGACCCAACCGTAGCGGCGGCTACGCTCGGCTCGCCGTGACCAACGAGGAGGCCCACCGCCTCGCCCGCGAGAAGGGCGTGTCGCGACCGCTCTACTTCGTCGTGCGGATGCTCATCACGCCGTTCCTACGGCTGTGGTTCCGCATGCACATCGGTGGCGCCGAGCACGTGCCGGCCGGTGGCGCGGCCATCGTCGCGCCCAACCACAAGAGCTTCTTCGACTCGTTCTTCATAGCGCTCGCCACCAAGCGGCACCTGCGCTTCATGGGCAAGACCGAGCTGTTCGAGGGCGGCAAGGGCCGCCTTCTCGTGCGGCTGGGCGCATTCCCGGTGCGCCGCGGCGAATCCGACGCCGACGCACTCGAGACTGCCCGGGAGATCCTGCGCCAGGGCGGACTGCTCGCGCTCTTCCCCGAGGGCACGCGCGTGCGCGACCCGGCCACGCTCGGCTCGCCGCGGCGCGGCGCGGGACGGCTGGCCATCGAGGCGGGCGCCCCGCTCATCCCGGCGGCGATCACCGGCACCGAACGGCTCTTCTGGCACGGGATCCCCAAGCCCCGGCGCGTGCAGGTGTCATTCGGCGAGCCCATCGACGTGCGGCAGCTCGAGTCCACGCCCGAGGCTGCGACCGAGGTGGTGGAGGGCACGCTGTGGCCGGAGGTCGAGAGCCAGTATGGGCGGCTGCTGGCGCGACCGACGCTGATCGCCGCGGCGCTGGCGGCGCTCGGCGTCGGGGGCGGGCTGGCGGTCAGGCGGCGCCGGCGCCGCTAGGCGCGGGGCCCACCTGCGCGGTGCAGAACGCGCAGCGGTTGGCCCGCACCGGAATCTCGCTCAGGCATTCCGGGCAGTTCCTCGTCGGCTCGTCCACAGGTGGCTCGCTCTTCATCCTCGAGAGCAGGGCGTTCACCGGCTTGATGACGAAGAAGAACACCACGGCGGCGATGATCAGGAAGGCGATCAGCGCATTGATGAAGTGCCCGTAGCGGAACACCGAGTCGTTGATCGTGAAGGTCAGCCCGGAGAAGTCGGGCTGTCCTCCTAGCGCCGCGATGAGCGGCGTGATGAAATCGGCCACCAGCGCCGTGACCAGGGCGCCGAACGCAGTGCCGATCACGACAGCCACCGCCAGATCGACGAGGTTGCCGCGGATGATGAAGTCACGAAACTCCTTGAACATGCAGCGCATATACCCACTCGTGGCGCTAATCGCACTCGGCGCCGCGCTCGCCCCGGTGGCGCACGCGGACCACTCCGACGCCAACCCGCCCTGGCCGTCGCTGCTCCCCACCCTGCCCGTGACAACCGCCGTCCAGCCCCACGCCGTGCCGGGCTGCCCGGAGCCCACGATCGCCTGCGTGGACGACCTGCTCGTCCGGCTCGACGCGCAGTGGCGCGAGCTCGACGCCGCATGCGACCACCGGGTGCTGTTCTCGCGCAGCTACTTCCGGATCACCGAGGAGCTGCGGCGCGATCTCGCCCGTGAGCGGCCCGAGCTGTTCCGCTATCCCGAGTGGATGATCCCGCTGATCGCCGAGTTCTCGAACAGCTACTTCGCCGCGTACGAGGGCTGGGAGGCGGGCCGGCCGATCCCCGGCGCGTGGCAGGTGGCCTTCGACGCCGCGGCGCACGATGACGTGAGCGCCGGCCAGGACGTGCTGCTCGGCAGCAATGCGCATGTGCAGCACGACCTCCCCCTGGCCTTGGCCGAGATGGGCCTGCGCACGCCCTCGGGTGACTCGCGCAAGCCCGACCACGACGCGATCAACACCGTCAACACCCGCCTGTTCGACGAGCTCGAGGACGAGTACGCGGAGCGCTACGACCCGAGCTTCACGCTCATCGACATGAAGCCCCTGCCGCTCGACGAGCTGGGGTCGATGGAGCTCGTGAAGGTGTGGCGTGAGGGCGCGTGGCGCAGCGCCGAGCGCCTGCTGCTGGCGCGAACGCCCGCCGAGCGGCGGGGTGTGGAGGAGCAGATCGAGCTGACCTCGCGGATCTGGGCGGAGGTCATCCGGGCGGGAGAGCTGCCGGGCTACCGCGGCGTGCGCGACGCTCACTGCCGCGCGGCGCAGGCGGGCCTTTAGACTCGCGCCCACCTTGGCCGAGGAAGCCGTCCTCACCCAGCGCCGCGGGCGCGTCCTGCTCATCACGCTCAACCGCCCCGACGCCCGCAATGCCGTCAACGGCGCGCTGGCCGAGGGCGTGGCGTCCGCGCTCGGCGAGCTCGACACCGAAGACGAGCTGCAGGCGGGCGTGCTCACCGGCGCGGGCAAGGGCTTCAGCGCCGGCATGGACCTCAAGGCCTTCGTGCGCGGGGAGAGCCCCTTCGTGGAGGGCCGCGGCTTCGCCGGGATCGTGCAGGGCCCGCCGCGCAAGCCGCTGATCGCCGCGATCGAGGGCTTCGCCGTGGCCGGCGGCCTCGAGATCGCGCTGGCCTGCGACCTGATCGTGGCGGCGCGCGGCGCCAAGCTGGGCATCCCCGAGGTCAAGCGCAGCCTGGTGGCGGCCGGCGGCGCGCTCATCCACCTGCCGCGGCGGATCCCCTACCACGTGGCGATGGAGCTGGCTTTGACCGGCGACCCGATCGACGCCGAGCGCGGCGCGCAGCTCGGGCTGGTGAACCGCCTGGCCGAGCCGGGCGGGGCCGTGGACGCCGCGCTCGAGCTGGCCGAGGCGGTGGCCCGCAACGGCCCGCTCGCCCTCGACGCCTCCAAGCGGCTGCTGCGCGAGTCGCTGGATTGGAGCGAGGAGGAGGCGTGGCGGCGCCAGGGCGAGATCGCCGGGCCCGTGCTCGTCTCCGAGGACGCCCGCGAGGGCGCCACCGCGTTCGCCGAGAAGCGCGACCCGGTCTGGCGCGGTCGCTAGCCGGTTCCACCCGCTCTCAAGCCGGGCGACGGCGAGAAGGCGCCGGCCGCTGGTGATGCCCATCACCGCGTGCGACACGGAACGTGACCGCCGCGACCGTGCGGAGTTGACCACCGTATGGGTCGCAAAGTCCGCACGGCTCGGCCCGAACGCCGGAGGGCCCGGTCACCCGCCCTTGAGACGAGTCACCCCGCGTCGGGTTAGCCGGCGAGTGTGGCGAGGGCGCCGCTGAGCGACCCCCCATGGGGCGCACTTCGGGACGTTCCCGTCGTTCAGGCGCCGAGGTCGCGGCGCAGCGCGTCGAGCGCCGCGCGCAGCTCGGCCACCTCGGCCTCCACGCGCGCCACGCGCTCGTCCAGCCCCGGGCCGGCCGGCGGCGGCGGGGCCGCGGGCTCGGCCTGCGGAGCGGGGACCGGAACCTCGGCGGCGACGGCGTCGGCATCCGCCCCCAGCAGATGCGCGTAGCGCTGCTCCTTCTGCCCCGGCCGGCGCTCCAGCCGGGCGGCGTGGCCGCGGCCGATCAGCCCGTCGAGGGCCTCCTCCACACCGGCGAGGTCCGCGAACGCGTGCAGGCGATCGGCGCGCCCCTTCAGCTCCCCCGGCGTCTGCGCGCCGCGGAGCATGAGCAGGCCGAGCACGGCGAGCTCGCCGGGCGGCAGGCCCAGCGCCTCGTCGAGCAGGTGGCGGTACTTCGTGGTGCGGGTGGTGTGGCCGCTGGCCAGACGGGCCAGGCGCCGCCGGCCCAGGCTCTGGGCGGCGTCGCGGATCGCGCCCTCCTCGTAGTCCACCACCGGGTCGCGGTTGGTGGACTGGTTGCAGGCCAGTCGCAGCGCGTTGAGCGTGAGCGGGTACGCATCCGGGGTCGTGCGCTGCTTCTCGACGAGGCAGCCGAGCACGCGGATCTCGACCGGGCCGAGGTCCACGGTCAGCGGGCGGCGGCCGCCCTGCGTTCGGACTCCCGCACGACGCCGCTCACCAGGCGCCCGACCGCGAGCCTGAAGACCCCCACGACGGCGGCGCCGGCGAGCGGCAGCGTGGGCGTGGTGTCGACCCGGTAGCTCATACGCGTTCCCTGCGGGACGGGCTCGAGTGTCACGGCGCCCACGTGGTCGCGCACCGGCGCGCCCGAGAGCAGGCGATACGAGAAGCGCCTGGGAGCGTCGAACTCGATGACCTCCTCGCGTATCGGCGGCCCCGCCAGGCGAAGCACCCGGACCGCGCCCACGCCGTTCGGCGCGGGCTGGCCCTCACGCTCGAGGTCCACGCGGCGGACCGGTGTGATGTCCGCGTAGCCGCGATGGTCCGTGAGCACCTCCCACACCGTCTCGGGCGGGGCGGCGATGAGCGATTCCCATGCGAGCGTGGCCATGGCGGCGGATCCTATGTCAGGCGGCATGGACGGTGGCGCCGAGCAGCACCGCCACGCGGGGGGTGCGGAAGATCGCGGCGCAGGCCTTCACGCCGCGACGAGCAGGGAGCCCATCAGCCGCAGGCGGGCGTCGGCCTCATCGGGCCAGCGGTCGATCTCCGGCGGCCACCAGGCGAACTCGTCGTGCTCGGCGTCGGGCACCGGCTGGCCGCCGTCGGCCACGGTGGCCATGCCCACGACCATGGTGAGCCCGGTCGGCAGCGCCACCAGTGCCTCGACGCTGAGGTCGACCGGGGTGAGCTGCCACTCCTCCTCCAGCTCACGGGAGAGAGTGAGCGCCGGGCTCTCGCCCACCTCCACCGCACCGCCCGCTCCGAGCGCCCAGCGGTTGGCCCACGACGAGAGCCACGCGGCCCGGCGGCCCGCCAGCCAGCGGCCGTCCTCCGAGCGCACGACGCAGAGCGCGGTGAGGCTGCCGGCGGCTCCTTCTCCTTCCACGAGCCGCAGCGCCCAGCGCGACGGCTGGAGCTCGAGCGCCAGCCGGCCGTCGGCCGCTTCGAAGCCGGCGAGCCGAGCCGCCAGGCCGTCGTGGCAGGGCGAGCCGCGGTCGCGCAGCGCGGCGATGGCGGCGTCGGCCTCGCGCTCGACGTCGGCGGGCGGCTCGTAGCGGTCGTCGCGCCAGGCGACCTCCACACGCTCCGGCGTCCAGGGCCCGCGCGCGAGGATGCCGGTCGAGGGTGTCACCCGAACGAGGGTAACGGCGCGTGACCGGCGCCTCGCACGCCGCCTTCCCGCGCGCTAGCATCCGCGTCCGTTGACCCGTGTTCAGCGGGTCTCGGGAGGGAGAGGCGCCGGAAGTGCTCTGGAACCGATTGGGTACTCCGCACGGGCCGGATCTGCGCGACGGCTCGCGGATCGTCGCGCACGCCGCGGCGATGCTCTTCATCGGCGCCGGCGTCCTTCACGTGTCGGCCGCGGCCGACCACGACAACCTGCCGGTGATGATGGCCGGCTTCATCGTGGTCGCCTGCCTCCAGGTGGGCTACGGGGCGCTCCTGCTGTGGCGCCGCCCCACCGTCACGCTGCTGCTCGGCGGCGTGACGCTGATGGCCACCACCGTGCTCATCTGGCTCGTGTCGCGCACCGCCGGGCTCCCGCTCCTCCCGGGCGGGCACATGGAGCCGATCGGATTCAAGGACGGCGTCACGGTCCTGTTCGAGCTCGGGAGCATCCCGGCGCTGCTGGCGCTCTGCAGCCACGACCTGCGCGCGGTCTCGCTGCCCAGCCCCCGGCTGGGGCAGCAGGCGATGGCCGTGCTCGGCGCCGGCATGTTCGCCCTGTTCACGCCGGCGCTCGTGCTGGGCGGCGGCGAGCACCACTCGGCGGACCAGCACGCGGCGATGGGCGGTCACGCGCACGGCGGAGAGGAGGTGGCCTCCGCGGACAGCGCACACGGCGAGGAGGGCCACGGGCATCCCGGCGACGACGGCGCCGTGGCCGGCGAGACCGAGGACGGGCACGGGCACGGCGAGGAGAAGGCGAGCGTGAGCGTGTCGCAGGAGGACGAAGAGGGGCACGACGACGGCGAGGACCACGCGGCGGACGACCACGGCGCGCCGGCGGAGGACGCGCCCGCGGACGGCGGTGACGACCATGCCGGGGGCGGCCACACCGACGGCGACGAGCGCCGCGCGTCCGAGCCCGGCGCCCCCCACGACCACGGCGGCGGCGAAGCCGACCCTCCGCAGGCCGATGCTCCAGAGTCCGGCGCGCCCCACGACCACGGGGGCGAGCAGCCCGCGGGCGGCGAGCCCGGCGCCGCGCCGGAGGCGCCGCACGACCACGACGGCGATGAGCCGGGCGCCGGCCACGGCGGAGGCGGGGGCCACTCGACCGGGCCCACCGACCCGCCGATCCCGGCCATGATCACCCAGCGCGCAGAGGCGCTGGCCCCGAAGCCGGCCGGCACCCGCCAGACCATCAAGCTGCAGTACGGCCCCTTCGTCCTCCCGCCCGGCACCGACGCGAGCCAGTTCGGCGTAGACCTCACGGCGGTCGAGGGCCTCATCGTGGGCGCCGAACCCAGCCTGCGCTACGCCGATGGCACGGCGATCGCCCACGGCGACGGCGTGCACCTCCACCACGCGCACCTCTTCCGGCTGGACACCGGCCCCGACGACTCCTCGGACGGCTACAGCGGGCTCGAGTGGATCTTCGGCACCGGCGACGAGCAGACGGCCGGGAGCTTCGACGCCATCGCCGACGCCGGCGCCGGCGGCGACCGCCTCGGCGTGGCGCTGCACCGCGGCGACCCCATGGCGATGGTCTGGATGCCGATGAACATGACCCGCCAGCTCAAGGTTGTGTTCCTCGAGTTCAAGTTCGAGTTCGTGCACGGCACCGCCGAGGAGATCCTCGCCGCCACCGGAGACCGCTATCGCGAGCTCACGCCGGTCCTGATCGGCGAGACCTTCAACGTGCCGAAGACGGGCGGCTTCTACGCGTGGCCCCGCGACGCCACCCGGGTGGTGACCGACACCCTCGGCGACAGCGAACTCGACCACGAGACCTTCATGACCCCCGAGCCCACCCAGGGCGGGCGGATCGAGCCCGGGGTCGGGCAGATCTGGACGGCGCCGACCGACGGCGTGATCGTCGGCGCGGCCGGCCACATGCACGAGGGCGGCTCCGGCATCGTCTTCTCCAACCTGGGCAGCGAGGAGAGCCCCTGCGCCGACGACGGCGACGGCTTCGCCGGCACGCGCATCTTCGACAGCCGGGCTTACTACCCGCCGGGCGTCTTCCCCACCCACCTGAAGATGGGCACGACGCAGCCGGGCTGGCGCGCGCACGTGCGCAAGGGCGACCGCATCGCCACCAACGGCGTGTACGACACGCGCACCTACGCGTGGCCCGACCAGATGAGCGTCGTGGGC
Source organism: Thermoleophilaceae bacterium (assembly GCA_040901445.1). GTDB lineage: Bacteria > Actinomycetota > Thermoleophilia > Solirubrobacterales > Thermoleophilaceae > JBBDYQ01. The sequence goes on from JBBDYQ010000002.1 coordinate 337,900, forward strand.
TTCTACGTCGACCAGGGCGAGCCGGTCTCCGACGAGCAGCGCTGCCGCCCCGAGCTGGTGGACGAGCCGGGCGCGGCGCCCGAGGACGTGAGCGCATCGGTGCCCCACCAGGCGGCCGAGCGCGGCGACGACGGCTCCTCGCTCTTCCACATGGAGCGCCAGCACTGCGTGGCGGCCGACTGCGACGACCCCGACGCGCCGCCGCTGCAGCGCGGGCCGCGCGCGAGCACGATCACGATCCAGGACTTCACCTTCACGCCCGGGGACCTCATGCCAAGCGGGCTCCTCGGCGGGCTCACCGGCACCACGCTGCGCGGCGCGCCGGTGGTGGCGCGCGGCCAGCCGCTGCGCTTCGTGAACCTCGACTACGGGCTGCTGGGCGGCACCCGCCACGCGGTCACCTCGTGCCACGGCGAGTGCAACGGGCCCGACACGATGAGCTACCCCAACAGCGACGGGCTCTTCTACTCGGGGCCGATCGGCTACGTGCCGCTTGCGGAGACCGCCTCGGCGGAGAACCAGGCCACACCCACATGGGAGCTCGACACCTCGGCGCTCGAGCCGGGGTACCACACCTACTACTGCTGGTCGCACCGCTGGATGCGCGGCGCGTTCTACGTCGAGTAGCAGGCCGTACCGCTTTCGTACCGTTCCGGGGCGCCCGGAGCCCCTTCCAGGTATACGATCGCGCCTACGGAAGTTGTCGATGCGCCGGCCTGCCCGCCGGCGCGCAGGGGGTTTTGGACATGCGCATCCTGGTCGCTCTCGTGGCCGTGCTCGCCGTTCCGGCGACCGCGTCGGCCGCGACCATCGAAGTGGACGGGTCCACCGGGGCCGACAGTCCCACATGCGGAGCGGCGGGAAGCCCCTGCCAGACGATCGGGCAGGGAGTCGAGAATGCGGCGGGCGGCGACACCGTTCAGGTGGCGCCCGGCACGTACAACGAGTCCCAGGTCGACATCGACAAGGCGATCAGCGTTGCCGGCGCGGGCGCGGACCAGACCACGCTCGACGGCGGCCAGGCGAGCGACTTCACGCGCAACGGCACGCTGCGGCTGTCGGCGCCGACCGGCGACGCGTCTGTGTCCGGGCTCACCGTCACCGGCATCGGCTCACCCGCTGTGGGCGGCACCCCCACCGGCATCGTGGTCGAGCCCGACGGCAACACCGGCGGGCCCAGCTACACGATCTCGAACGTGCGGGTAACGGGCAACGGGGCCGGCGGCAGCGACTACGGCTTCTGGTGCGAGAACAACAACGCCGACGTCGTGATCGAGGGCAGCGAGATCGCGAACAACGACTTCAACCCGCTCCTGTGGGAGAACTGCACGGGCTCGCTCGACCTCCGCGACAACACGATCGAGAAGACGGCCGGCACGGCGCCATCGTCGGCGTTCTTCGCGATGGTCTACCAGGGCCGTGAGGTCACGGCTCCGCAGCGGATCCGCGACAACGACATCACCGGCTCGGGCGTCTCGTTCAACGGGGCGTTCATCGGCCCCGACGTCGACAACCCGGACGGCGAGGGCACCTACAGTGACGTGGCGATCACGGGCAACACGATCTCCAGCGGCGGCACGGCCGTCTCCCTGAACAACCTCGCGGGCACCGGGTCCGACGGCACGATCTCCGACGCCGTCATCACTCACAACACGCTCACGGGCGCCGGGGGCGGCGACGGCATCCGCCTGCACGGCGCGGTGCCGGGCACGACCATCGACAGCAACACCGTGCTCGGCTTCGGAAACGGGCTGCACGTGCGCGGCGCCGGATCCGGCGAGCCCAGCGGCACCACGGCACTCGCCAACCGGATCGCCGGCAACGGCACGGGCGCGCGCAACACGGCGGGCGCGGGCGTGAGCGCCGAGAACAACTGGTGGGGCTGCAACGCCGGGCCCGGCGGGGCCGGCTGCGCCCCGAACGTCGGCTCCGTGGACGCGGACCCGTGGCTCGTGATGAGCATCGCGGCCTCCAAGTCCGAGGTGGCGCTCAACGAGGCCAGCGAGATCTCGGTGGACCTGCTGCAGAACTCGGCGGGCGAGACCGCCCCGGGGGCGTTCCCCGAGGGCGGCGAGGTCGCGTTCGGCTCGAACATCGGCACGGTGAACCCGGCCACCGACGCGCTGGCTGCGCGCCAGGCGGGCACCACGTTCAGCTCGGCGCAGTCGGGCAACGCCAACGTGTCGGCCACCTTCGACGGGCAGACGGTGAGCGTGCCCATCCGGGTGCTCAGTCCCTGCAAGCTCATCAACCTGAACATCAAGCTGCTCGAGCCGTTCGGGCTGCCGCCCATCAACATCTGCCTCTGACCTGAGGGGCGCACCGCGGCGCGGGCATCCCGCTCGCGCCGCGGCGTCCCCCGGTCTGGCAGCATCGGGCGCCGCATGACGGCCGGCGCCCCTCTCGCCCCCCTCACCACGCTGCGCCTGGGCGGCGCGGCGGAACGGTTCCTGCGCGCGGCCACCGAGGAGGAGCTGGTGGCCGCGGTGCGCGAGGCCGACGCCGCGGGCGAGCCGGTGCTGGTGCTCGCGGGCGGCAGCAACGTCGTGATCGCAGACGCCGGCGTGCCCGGCACCGTGGTGCACGTGGCCACCCGCGGAGTGGAGCGCGGCGAGCTGCCGGACGGCCGCGCCACGCTCGCGGTGCAGGCGGGCGAGGACTGGGACGGAGTGGTGGCCGCCGCGGTGGCCGACGGGCTGGCGGGCGTCGAGTGCCTGTCGGGGATCCCCGGATCGGCCGGCGCCACGCCGATCCAGAACGTGGGCGCCTACGGTCAGGAGGTCTCGGCCACGATCGCGTCCGTGCGGGTGCTCGACCGCCGCGGCGGCGAGGTGGTGGAGCTGGGGCCCCAGGACTGCGGCTTCGCCTACCGCACGAGCGCGTTCAAGGGGCGCGACACCCACCTCGTGCTCGCGGCCACCTTCGCGCTCGAGCGCCCGGGGGCGTCCGAGCCCATCCGCTACCCGGAGCTCGCTCGCAGGCTCGGGGTCGAGATCGGGGACCGGGCGCCGCTGGCCGATGTCCGCCGGGCGGTGCTCGGCCTGCGCCGCCGCAAGGGCATGGTGATCGACCCCGACGACCCCGACTCGGTGAGCGCCGGGTCCTTCTTCACCAACCCGATCCTCGACATGGACGCCGCCGGCCGGCTGGAGCGCCGGGTGGCAGAGCGGCTGGGCCCGGACGCGCGCCCGCCCGCGTGGCCCGAGCCCGACGGCCGCGTGAAGACCTCCGCGGCCTGGCTGATCGAGCGCGCAGGCTTCCAGCGCGGCTACGGCTCCGGGCGCGTGGGCCTCTCGGGGAAGCACACGCTGGCGCTCGTGAACCGCGGCGGCGCCACCACCGCCGAGCTCGTGGCGCTGGCACGCGAGATCGCGAGCGGGGTGCGAGAGGCATTCGGCGTCGCGCTCGCGCCCGAGCCGGTGTTCGTGGGCCACGAGTGGTGAGACCGTGCGCGTAGTCAGCTGGAACGTCAACTCGCTGAAGGTGCGGCTCCCGCGGGTGCTCGAGCTGCTCGAGCAGTACCGGCCGGACGTGCTGCTGATGCAGGAGACGAAGTGCGCGGCGGACGCCTTCCCGCTGCTGGAGCTCGAGGCGGCCGGCTACCAGGCGGCGCACCACAGCGCGGGCCGGTGGGCCGGAGTTGCCGTGGCGACGCCGGTGGCCACGCCGATCGAGGACGTGTGCTTCGGGCTGGCCGGCGAGCCCGCGGTGGACGAGGCGCGCTGGGTGGAGGCGGACGTGGCGGGGGTGCGCGTGGCCAGCGTGTACGTGCCCAACGGGCGCGAGGTGGGCTCGCCGCCGTTCCTCGACAAGCTGCGCTTTTTCGAGGCGGTCGCCGAGCGGGTGCGCCGGCACGATGGCCCGTTGCTCGTGGCCGGGGACTTCAACGTCTGCCCCGCCGACGTCGACGTGTACGAGCCCGCGGCGTTCGCGGGCCAGACGCACGTCACCCCCGAGGAGCGCGAGCGCCACGCCGCCATCCTGGACGCCGGACTGGTGGACGCGTTCCGCCACCTCCACCCGGACGAGGTTGCCTACACCTGGTGGGACTACCGCCAGGGCCACTTCCACCGCGGGCTGGGCCTGCGCATCGACGCGATCCTCGTGACCCCCGGCCTGGCGGACCGGCTGGAGCGCTGCGGCATCGACCGCGCCTACCGCAAGGGCGCCAAGCCCTCCGACCACGCGCCGCTGTTCGCGCAGCTGAGCGGCGACGGCCCGCTCACGGGCCCGCCCGTGCCGGACGCCGGCGACTCGAAGCAGACCTGACGCCGGCCCGGCTCAGAGCCCGGCGGGCACGACCGCGTTGCAGTTGACGTCGCGCACGTGCCGCTGCGTGCCGAGCGGCAGCGCGGGGTCGAAGCTGGCGTCACCGATCGGCTCCGACAGCGGCCCGCGCTCGTTGGCCGCCTCGTTGGCGGTGTCGTAGCAGGTGCCCTGGGTCCAGGGAGCGTCGAACGCCTGCGCCTTGGCCACGACGTCGTCGCGGTCGGCCGGCAGCAGCCAGCCCTGGGCCAGCTCGTGGTCGGCCCACGCGGTGACCTGCGCCACGTACCCGTCGTGTGTCGGGTAGAGCGACCGGATCTTGGCCGAGCTCCAAGAGCGGTGGGTGCCCCAGAGCGGACAGCCCTCCGCCGAGTTGTAGGCCACGGGCACGTGCACGAACGGATGGCGCAGGCCGCCCCTGGCCAGGCCGTGCTCGTCGCGCGACACCTCACCGGAAGCGTCGCGCTCGATGCGCGGGGCCGACGGCGGCAGGGTGCCGTCCTCGAGGAAGCGCTGCGTCCAGTGGGCGAGCGCGCGCGAGCTGTAGTCGACCGAGCCGCGGTTCACCGAGCAGGCCGCCTCCAGGGGATCGGGCACCGGCAGGCCCGCGGCGTGGTCGCGCTGGATCTCCCGCCAGACGTAGCCCCACCACGGCGTGGGGGCGTGGGCGGTGCCCGCCTCCTCCCACAGCACGTAGCGGTCGTCGTCGGGCGGGTGCTCGGCGAGGCCCTCCTCGTTGAGGTGGAAGATCGGCGTGGAGAAGTCGTCGAACGGACCGCCGCCCCGGGTGATGGTGAAGACGTCGATTCCCCCGCGGGCATATCCGCCGTTGATGAACGACGTGAGCCGCGACGCCGACTGCGACGCGCCCGTGGCCACGACGTGCTCGAGCGCCAGGCCATCCATGGGATCGAGGCCGGATGGGTCGCGCAGCGCCTGGATGGCCTGGCTGAAGATGTCGAACGAGAAGTCGTCGCCCGGGTGCAGCAGCGGCGCGTAGCGCACCGGGTCCCAGAGCTTCAGCGTGGTGGGCAGGCAGCACACCCCCGCGAGCTGTGCAGACACGCCCACGTACGCCGCGCCCTGCTCCATGAGGTACTCGCCCGCCGGCGGCCATACCGTCTCGAGGTCGTTCTGGCCCGTGACGTTGAGCCACTCCACGACCACCGTGCCGTTGAAGCGGTCCGGGTCCTCGGGCAGCCGCACGAGCATTCGGCTCCGGTACGGAGCGGTGGCGCCACGGGCCAGGTTCGTGGCCGTGCCGCCGAAGAAGTACTCCCTCTCCGTGTAGCCGTCGAGCGCGTAGAGGCTGTGGTTCCAGGGGTAGCCGCGCACACCCCCATCCACCGGTCCGTCGACCTCGGGGCTCGCCACCTGCGCCTGCGCGGCGGGGGCGAGCACGGCGGCCAGCGCGGCCGCGACGACGATCATCCGCCTCATGGGATCACCTCCGAGCGCGGCGCCTCGCCCAGCGGGCGCCCGCCGTAGATCACGTCTCCACCCTCGTCCTGGTAGGTCTGCCACGGGATCGTGTCGACCTGATCGACACCGGGCCGGCTCCAGTCGCACACCCCCGTGGGGAACGCCCGCTGGAGCCGCTCCCACTGCTCGCCGGTGAACTGCACCGGGTAGTGGTCGGTGCGCGCCAGCGGCTTGAGGGTGCACTTGTTCACGTCCGTCTCCACTCCCTCGCCCGCCACGGTCCGCGGCGTGCCGTAGCGGGACTGGACGTCGCGCAGCTCGCACACCCGCCCGAGCCCCGGCAGCTCGATGGCCTCCGCCAGAGGCACCTGCGAGCAGCGGTCGCGCAGGTCGGCGGGCCGGTTGTCCACGATCTTCTGGGCAAGTGGGGAGTCGCTGACGTCTGCCTCGACCGACGTCAGCCAATGGTCCATCGCCAGCAGGCCGGCGGTCGTGTAGCCCAGGTCGCCGATCAGCGGCACGTGCCCGAACCAGATCACGTGATTGCGGAAGTGCCCCTGTTCGCGCTCGAGCCGCGCGCGCGTGGCCCAGGTGCGATAGGCGTCGTGGAAGGCGCCGTGGTCGGGGCCGCGCAGGTCGATGATCGCCACCTGGTCGAGGTTGTTGGCCTTGTTCACTCCGCCGCTGCGGTACGCGTTGACGAGCGCCGGCTGATCGGCCTCGAGCCGCTCGGGAGTGGGGTTCACGTCGATGTCGCCGCCGCCGACCTTCTCGTTGAGGTCCACGAACTGCGCCGGGGTGATCGATCCCTCCTCGAGCGCCTCCAGCCCGTACTGCACGCCCACGTTGTCCAGCGGCAGGCCGGCGAAGCCGCGGCCGATCTCGCGCTCGGGGGCGATCCACCGGTCCTCGGGTCGCGGACCGAGGACGTTGACCATGTAGTCGGCCAGCGTGCAGCGCACGCCGCCGGGGTTGGTCTCGGCGTCGTAGAGCTGCTCGTCCGTGACGCCCGGGCAGCCGGAGTCAGGATCCCCCAGCGACGTCCAGTAGAGGCTGTCGAGGACGATCGAGTTGACGTGGTTGGGGTGGTCCTCAACGGCCGCGATGTCCAGCGGCGTCCACACCACGCCGGGTGCCCACCTGGCCGGGTTCTCGAGGTACAGGCGCAGCAGGTGGTAGTCCACGAGCTGCTGCCCCGTGGACCACGCGTCCGGGAAGCTGCATTGCGGCAGGATGCCCTGGTAGACGCCGGGGTAGGCGTTGGCCACCTGCTGCTGGGTGAGGGAGCCGCCCGAGCAGCCCGTGCCGATCGTGAAGCGGATCAGGCCGTACTGCTCCACCAGCCGCTCCTTGGCCATGACGAGCGACTCGGCCTGGGTGGCGATGTTGCAGTTGTGGCCCGCGTTGTTCAGGGCCGTGGACATGACGGCGAAGCCGCGCGCCAGGGCGGGCTCGTTCATCACGCCGGGGGCCTCGCCCGCCTGGCGCTCGATGCCGCAGCTCGCCCCGTGGGTGATGAGCAGCTTGCGGTTCCAGCCCGGCTGCGGCGCCCAGGGCTCCCACTCCTCCGCGGGGTCGTAGAGCACGGCGATCCGGTACTGGTCGCGGTTCTGGTAGCCGGTCTCCACGCGGACCACGTAGGGCATCTCGACACCCTGGTCGGTGCGCGTGGTGCCCAGATCGGGGGGCGGGCTCTCCGGGTCGTAGGGGTTGAACTGCCCGGTGACGGAGGACTTGTAGAAGAGCTCGTACTCCACCGGCTGGTTGCACTGCTCGTCCACAGCGGTGTCCTGGCACGTCCACGGCTGCACCTGCGGGCCGGAGAAGACGGGGCCGCCGTTGGGATGGTTGAAGATCTCGATGCGGGCGCCGCCCGGCCCCGCGGGCAGATGCGCCTCCAGCACGTTGACGCCGTCGTCGAGGCCGGTGACGAGTCCCTCGAGCTCTCCATTCGCGCGCACGGCGAACGCGCCGGTGACGTCGCGGCCGTCGTCGGTCACGCGCACACCGGTGGGGTCGGCTCCCTCCGGCAGGTTCACGCGCACGAGCGCGTCGCCGGCGGAGATCAGGTCCGCGCGGTTGGACAGCACGTCGATGGACGGCGCAGTCTGCGCGGCGGCGCCCGGCGCCGGCAGCGCAGCCGCCGCGACCGCCGCCGCGAGCACTCGGCGCGCGACACGGCCTCGCCTACGAGACAGCTCCCCTGTCAAGTGATCTCCCCGTTCGGCGGCGCGCTCTCCCGGGCGCGCCGGTGCGGGGATGAAATCACATCTGCGTGCCCGGACCGCCCGGTGCCACGCCGGCGAGCAGGTCCGCGCTGAAGCGCGCGATTCGCTCCGGCGGATAGCGGCGTGGCTGCGTGAGCGTGAGCCGCGCGGCGTTCTCGACGAGCGCGAGGATGGCCTCCGCGGCCAGCTCGTGGTCGAGGTGGCCGAGGCCGAGGCGCGGCGCGCCCCACTGCACCATGGGCTCGAGCTGCCGCAGGATGCGAGCGCGGTGGCGATTCACCTCGGCCCGCACTCCCTGCGGTGTCCCGTCCGCCGGCAGGAGGATGAGCCGCCACGTGTCCGGGTTCGCGCGCACAGCCTCGAGCACCCCGCTGAAGCCGGCGGTGAGGAGCTCGCCCGGGTCACCGGAGAGCGGGGGCGTGGGCATGGCCTCCGCGATGGCCGAGAGCACGCGGTCCTGCTCGCGCTCGAGCAGCGCCTTGAGCAGCCCGTGCCGGTTGCCGAAGGCGTCGTAGACGACGGTCTTGGCGATGTCGGCCTCGCGGGCGACGGCCTCCATCGAGGCGCCCCCGTAGCCGTGGGCGGTGATGAGCGCCAGCGCGGCGTCCAGGAGCTGCTCCCGGCGCTGCTCTCGCGGCAGCCGGGGCGAGTACTTGCGGCGAGGGGAGACGGCCATCTCGCCGGAGAGCTTGACAAGCCGGGCCATGGCTCTCAATATACGCCACCGTATGTACGAGGCCGTATCAAAGGGTCGCGCGCTGGTCAGGACCGGCCTCAGCGGACTGATGATCCTCACCATCATGGTCGTGGGAAGCCTGGTGCTGTGGGTGGGCGTGCCCGTCGGCTGGCTGTGGGTGGGGTCGCAGATCCAGGGCTCCACCGGCAACATCGGCACGGCGCTCGCGGTGATGATGGGCGGAGTGGTGGCATCGGTGGTGCCGCTCGCCGCGATGCTCGCGTGGCTGGGGCGCAGGCAGGAGGCCCTGCGCGAGGCGCGCGGGCTGCCGCGGCCGGAGCACTCGGTGCTCGAGCGCGTGCTCGTGGTGACCGCCGCCCTGGCCGTCGTGACGTTCACCATCTGGTTCCTCGGCTTCGCCGGGCCCGGCCCGTCCCTGGCGCCGCAGTGAGCGAGGGGCGGTGGCGGCCTCGGCCGCCAGGCTGGGAGATCGAGGACGGCTTCTCGCCCTCAGCGGTCCCGGAAGCGCACCACCCCACCGAACGTGCCCGCGTACGCGGCCCCGTCCGGGCCCAGGACCACGGCCCCGCCCTCGCTGTTGTGGCCCAGGCCCTCGCCGGCGAGCGCCTGGAAGCGGAGGTCGCCGGTGCGCCAGTCAAGCGCCGCGAGGTTCCAGGCGTCGGGAAAGCCGGCCGGCTTGACGAGCGTGTAGAGCAGTCCGGTCTCGCGCGAGACGACCGGCTGGGCCGACGGGGAGATCGCAGCGCTCGTCCAGGCCACCCGGCAGCCACGCCGGCCCACCACGACGCGCGCGATTCCGCCGCTGGTGGTGCGGCCGCCCTCGGTGGTGAGCAGGTTCTCGTAGCCGTAGGCGTTCATGGCCACCACCGAGCGCCCGGCCGCCACGAGGTGGGCCTCCACGCTGCCCTGCCCGGGCCGGAAGACCGGCACGGCGCAGGCCAGACGGCGGGCGCTGCGCCCGCGGATCCTCACGACGGTCACGCGCGGCGGGTTGAGCCCGTCGGCCACGGCCACGAAGCGGCCGGCCACGACGACGGGCGGCGTTCCCGATCCGAGGTGGAGGCGCCCGGCACGAGGGTCGGCCACGCCCTGGGGCAGCGGTTGGCGCCACACGACCCGCGGCGTGCCGTCCTCGCCGGCGCGCAGGCGGTACAGGGCGTAGCGCGTCACCACATACGTGCCCGTCGGGTCGGTGGCCAGGTCCTCCGCGATCGGCTCGTTCAGCCGGAGCGCCCGCGGCGGGCCGGCCTCGCGGGGCAGGGTCACGATCGTGCCCTGGTTGCCGGCCACCCAGTCGCGCCCGTCGAAGCCCGCGCCCACCGCGAACGGGCGCTCGCCCGATCGCAGCACGTGCGAGAGGCCGATCGTGCCGGTCTGGCGCAGCGCGGCCCGGTCCACCGCCACCGTGATCAGCGTCCCGGCGTTGGTGGGCACCAGCAGCGAGCCGTCGGCGCGGACGACGAAGTGCGTGCCGCCCGCGAGGTCGGTGCGGTCGCCGCTCGTGCGCAGCGGCAGGGTGAGCGTGGCGATGGTGGCCAGCGTGTCCGGGTGGATCAGCCGCAGCGCCGGACCCAGGATGCCGTTACAGACCGCCAGCAGCCTGGCGGTGGCGTCGAAGGCCAGCGACGCGCAGGTGCCGAACTGCAGCGCGCCGGCGCGCGCGGTGCCGCGACCGAGCGGCCCCGGGTTGGGCGATGCCGCCCCGTTGCCGGACGCCAGGCCGCTGCCGCTGGCCCCGTCGGGTGCCAGCGCGGGATTGGCGGGCGGGAACGGGCCGCTCAGCGGCCGCGGCTCGGCGGGCGCGCCCTGGAAGGGCGGCAGTGGGCCGTCGAGCGGGCCCGGGATCGGGATCGCGGGCAGCTGCGCGTGCGCGGGTCCCGGCGCGGCGGCTGCCAGGCCGGCGGCAAGCGCGACGACGACCGCGCAGGCGACGCCCCGCACCAACGAACGTCCCGCCTCACCCCGTATAGCGGGGTACTCCGGGACGTTCATCGAGCGCCGGCGGCCGGGGCGCATGCCTGTGATGCCACCGCCGTCATCGCCGGCCAGACGAGCAGGCCGTACCAGCGGTAGCGCTCGAAGCGGGCGGTGGTGATCAGGTTGATCACGTCCAGCGGCCCGCCGAGGTCGCGGCGGATGAGTGCGGCAAGCGGCCGCGGGCGGATTCGGGTGAGCATCTGGTCGTCCTCTCTCGCTCGGTCAGGCCCCGGGTGTGAGCTCGCAGAACCAGCGCGCCAGGTCCGCGGCGCGCTGGGCGTTCGACGGGCCCCCGAGCACCTGCGGGGACCCGCCCTCGTAGAGGAAGCGCGCCGGGTTGGGCTGCTCCATCGGCACCACGAGGTAGCTGCCCGGACGCGCGCCCACCCACGGGTTGGGAAGGCCCCTGTCCGACAGCTCCAGGCTCGGCGGCTCGGGCAGGCGGGTGATGGGCGCGCGCGGGCCATAGGCCGGCACGTCCACCGGTGAGAACTTCTCCTCCTCGCGCTCGTAGAGCCAGGCCAGCATGTCCTCGGCCAGCGCCTGGTAGCCGGGGTCGTTGGCGAGATTCCGGATCTCGAACGGGTCGTTCCAGGTGTCGTAGAGCTCGTACTCCTGGCCGTCGCGCAGCTCCTCCCCCGCGAAGTGCTGGTCGGCCACCGCCACGTAGCGGGCGAACTTGTGCCGGCCATCGAAGATCGCGCGGATGTGGGTGTTGGTGGGCACCGCCGTGCCGGCGTTGGTGGTCGGGTACTCGTCGATGCGGTACAGGATCGAGTCGCGCGGGCCGGGGTCGTCCGGATCCTCGAGCGAGGAGACGAGGCTCACGCCGCGCAGCCACGGCCAGCGGCGCACGGGATCCGGCTCCCCCGCGATCTCGAGCAGCGTGGGCACGAGGTCCACCGCCTCGCCAAGCGCCTGCGAGCGCCGCCCGCGCGGGAAGCGCTTGGGGTAGACGACGGTGAACGGCACGCGGTTCTGCTCGTCGTACATCGTCGTGCCCTTGTTCTGCAGGCGGTGGGCGGAGGCGAGCTCGCCGTGGTCGGCCGTGCGCACGATCACGGTGTCGTCGAGCACACCCTGGTCCACGACTTCTCTCACGGCGGCCCCGAGCATGTCCTCTGTCCCCACGATCAGGTCGTGGTAGGTGTTGATGTGGCCGCGCCAGTACTCGGGGTTGTCGAACTCCGCGGCCGGCGTTCCGGCCACGATCGCCGCCACGTTGCGGAAGCGAGCATGGGCGGTGGGCTTGTCGCTCGTGGTCGGCTCCGCGTGGAAGGACGGCTCGAGCTCCGGGCGGTGGTCGGGGCGCTGGAAGTCCACGCGAAACCCGCGCGGGTAGAACTGGATGTCGTGCGGGTTGAGCAGGCTCAGCACGCACAGCCAGGGCTTGGCGTCGCGGGCGTGGCCGCGCAGGAAGTCGACGGCCTGGGCGGTCCAGAGCGGGTCGTTGGTGTAGCCGTCGTTGTAGGCGCCGACGTCGGCGGGAGGCGAGATGGCCGAGTGGTCGAAGCCGTAGCCGCGCAGCGGGTTGCCCTGGGCGGTGTCGAGCAGGGCCTCCGCGTTGGTGGGCGGGTCGCCCGGGAACGACAGGTGCCACTTCCCGAAGAAGGCCGTCTGGTAGCCCAGCTCCTTGAACAGGTCGCCGATCGTGGGGATCGACGGGTCCATCGTGAACTGGAGGCCGAGCACGAAGGTGCCGTACACGCCCTGCTGGGGCGCGTACATCCCGGTCCAGTGACACGCGCGCGAGGGGGAGCACGCCATCGCCGAGGCGTGGAAGCGGTCGATGCGCGTGCCGTTGGCGTCCAGCCAGCAGCGCACCGGGGTGGGCAGGTCCTCGGGCAGCCGGTCCTGATGGCGCTCCTGGTCGGTCATCAGGATCAGCACGTTGGGGCGTCTCCCCGCCGCGGCCGAGCGGTCGGCAAGCGCCGCGCCGCCCAGGCCGACGACGCCGGCGGCCGCTGCCATCCGCCCCGCCTTCGCCAGCAGCTCGCGGCGGTCGCTGGTCTCGCCCGCGCTCACGTGCGCACCGCGCCGATCGCTCCCGTGAGGGCGTCCACGGTCCACGCCCGAGGGCCGGCCACCGCGAGGCCGCGCGGCGCGCCGCCGACCGCGTGGCTGGTGGTCGCGCCACCGCGCTCGAACGCCACGATCTCCCCGGCGCCGCCGAGCGCCACCAGCCGGACTCCCCCGGGCGTCCAGGCCACGGCGCTCGGCAGGCGGCCGGCGCGGCGGCGGGTCACGTGCCCCGAGGCCACGTCGATCTCGCTCACGTTCTCGGCATCGAGGCCGGCATGCGAGACGAGCATCCGGCGGCCGTCGGGAGACAGGGCCAGGTGCTCGGGCAGCGGAGGCGTGCGCAGGCTCCGCTGCACCCGTCCGCTGTCGATGTCCACGCGCACCGCCCGGTCGAGGCCACAGAGGGCCACCCAGGCCGCCTCGCCTTCCGGGTCCGCCGCCACGCCGCGCGGGACCGTCCCGATCGGGGCGTGGGCGAGGACGCCGAGGCCGTCGGCGTCCAGCACGTGGACCTCGCCCTCCTGCTCGCCGCCGCTCACCACCAGCCGGTCGCCTGCGGCGAATGCCACGGCGCAGGGGGCGGGCCCCACCGCGACGCGCCCGAGGAGCGTCGCGGCGTCGAGATCGATCAGCGCCAGGCCGGGCTGGTCCCACGCCGCCGTGGTCACGGCGGCCAGGCGCCCGTCGGGCGACACCGCGGCTGCGAGCGGCTGCCCACCGACGTCGACGAGGCGCGACCCGGCGCGTCCCGGCACGGAGATCGCGATCGTGCGCCGCTGGTCGTGAGCCACGACGAGGCGGCGCCCGTCCGGCGCGGCTGCGATCGCCCGGCCGCGCCGCACGATCTCCTGCTCGGCCTGGAGCGGGCCGGCGGGCGCGGGCCCGGCCGCCTGCGCCACCGATGACGGGATGACCCCGCCCGCGAGCGCCCCGGCCAGGAAGCCGCGGCGCGTCGTGGGGCTCATGGGCGCCCCTCCCGAAGGCGTGCAGGCTCCAGCTCGCACAGCATCGACGCGCGCTGGCGGGCGCGCGCCTCGGCCCTCCCGCGCGAGGCGTCGGCCGTCCGCGGGCGGCGCTCGCGCCCCGCGTCGTCGTAGATCAGGCGCTCGAGGTGGGGGTCCTCGATCGGCAGCTGGACATAGGCGCCCGGGATGCCCGCGACCGGCGAGGGTCCGCTCTCCCCCTCGGCCAGCGGCGTCTCGGGCCGCCCGATCGGGTCGGGGCGCAGCGGCTCCACCAGCGACGGGGCGCCGTAGGCGGGCACCTCCACAGGCGACAGCCGCTCGTCCTCGAGCTCGCGCAGGCGGGCCAGCAGCTCGTCGAGCAACGGACGGTAGGCGGGGTCGCGGGCGAGGTTGCGCAGCTCCAGCGGGTCCTCGGCGAGGTCGTAGAGCTCGTACTCCTGGCCGTCGGTGAGCTCGCGCCGCGGCTTGCCGCTCATCGCCACGTAGCGCGCCACCTTGTAGCGCTCCGAGAGCGCCGCGCGCACGTGGCGCCGCCACGGCTTGCCGATGCCCGCGAAGTCCTGCACGGTCCAGTTCTCGTCGCACGTGGTCACGGTGAAGTCCCTGCCCTGCGCGGTTGCCGGCTGCTCCAGCGCGGGCACGAGCGACCTGCCGCGCAGCCACGGGTAGCGCACGCCGGGGCGCTCGACCCCGGCCAGCTCGAGGCACGTGGGGACGAGGTCCACCGCCTCCGCGAGCGCCGGCGTTCGCGAGCCCTGGTTGGCGAAGCCGGTGGGCCAGGAGATCGACAGCGGCATCCGGACCTGCTCCTCGTAGATGGTCGGGCCCTTGCCCAGCGCGCGGTGCGAGGCACCCAGCTCACCGTGGTCGGAGGTGCGGATGATCACGGTGTCGTCCATCCCTCCGGAGTCGTGGAGGGCCTTGACGATCGCGGCCAGGTTGTGATCGGTGTTCACGATCAGGTCGCAGTAGGTGTTGAGCAGGCGCCGCCACGTGGCCGTGTCGTCCGGCGCGATGTTGCCGCGGATCAGCGCCGCGCCCTCGTGGTATTGCCCGTGCACCTCCGGCTTCGTGGCCCCGTCGTCCTCGAAGTTCGGCGGCAGCTCCACCTGCCAGTCGGGGCGCCGCACGTCCACGCTGAACCCGCGCGGGAAGTACGCGATGTCGTGGGGATTGAGGAGCGAGACCACGAGCACCCACGGCCGCTCCTGCCCACCGTGCTCGCGCAGCCAGTCGATCCCCTGCTTGGTCCAGAGCGGGTCGTTGTAGACGCCGTCGTTGTAGCCCACGGGCTCGAGCGACGGCGACTGCTCGGAGTAGTCGAAGCCGTAGGGGCCGAGGTAGTTGCCACCCACGTTCTCCGCCGGGCCCTCGGGCAGCGACGTGCCGGCCATGCTCAGGTGCCACTTGCCGTAGTACGCCGTCGTGTAGCCCTGCTCGCGCATGAGGTCGCCGAGCGTGGGGATCCGCGGGTCGAGCGAGAGCTGCCAGCTCTGGAGGAAGTTGCCGAAGAGGCCGTTCTGGGGCACGTACATCCCGGTCCAGAAGCAGGCCCGGCTCGACGAGCACTGGACCGCCGTGTGGTGGAAGCGATCGAAGCTCACGCCGCGCGCGTCGATCCAGTCGCGCGCCGGCAGCGGCAGATCCGGCGTCCACTGCGGCGAGCGCTCCTGGTCGCACATCAGGATGAGGATGTTCGGCTTGCGCGCCGGGGCCTCGCCGGCCTGGGCGAGGGTGCGGCCGAGCAGCCCAGGCCCGAGCGCGGCGGCGGCGCCCACGGCGGCGGCGCTGCCGAGGAAGCTGCGGCGGGTTGTCGTCATTGATGACAACGTGTCAGCAACCTACCCGAGCTGATGACGTCGTGTCAACACACTGTCATCAAGCCGCGGGATCGGCTACCCTCGGAGCGCGATGAGCGTGGCCGTCCAACGCACCAGGCGCCGTCAGCAGCGCGAGGAGACGCGCCGCCAGATCCTCGACGCGGCCCAGGCATTCCTGCGCGAGCGCTCGTTCCGCGAGCTGAGCGTCGACACGCTGATGTCACGCACCGGACACACGCGGACGGTCTTCTACCGCCACTTCGAGGACATCCCCTCGCTCGTGCTGGCGCTCATGGAGGACGTCGGCTCGGAGCTCGTCGAGGTCGCCCAGGGTTGGGCCCTGTCCGACCGGGTGGGCCCCGACGTGGCGCGCGAGCGGCTCGGAGCCTTCGTGGACTTCCACGTGCGCCACGGCCGGCTCGTGCGGGCGGTCGCGGAGGCGGCCCATCACGACGACGCCGTCGAGCGGGCCTACAGCGGGATGGTCGAGAGCTTCATCGCGCTCACGGCGGGCGCCATCCAGCAGCGCGTCGACAGCGGCGAGCTCGCGCGGCTGGACGCCCCCGAGGTTGCGCGGGCGCTGGTGCGGATGCTCAACGGCTACCTCGGCGACGCGCTCGGCGGGGAGGAGACCACCGACCCCGAGCGCGCGCTCGAGACCGTGTGGACGATCTGGACCCGCACGCTCTTCCCGGCGGGCTGACCGTCCCGCACCACCCGCGGCTGTGGCCCGGGCCGTGGCCGGCCGAGGACGGCGGCCCGCGGCGCATGCAGCAGCCCCGCGATCTCCCGGGCCTGGACATCCGCGACGGCGAACGGCTCGAGACGACCGCCGTGCGCGACGCGCTCGGCACGACGATGGTGATCCTCCGCGAGCCCGGCGAGGTCTTCGTCCTGCGCCACAGCCTCGGCCGCCGTCCGCTCCGCGATCCGGTCGTGGCCTGGGTGGAGCGCATCGACCCGCTCACGCTGGCACCGCTGCGGCGCTCCCCCGACCTGGCCGCCGGCCCGTTCTGGCCCGGCGGCATGGCGGCGCACGCCAACGGGTCGCTCCACGTCGTGATGGGCAATCACTGCCACCGGCTCTCGCCGGACCTCGAGCTGCTCGCCACCCGCCGGCTGCCGGCGCCCCGCCCGTACAACTCCTTCGTCGTCCTGGACGACGGCACGCTCGTCACGAAGGACTTCGACCGCGACCTGCGCGAGCCCGCGCGGCTCGTGCTGCTCGACCCCGACTCGCTCGCGCCGCGCTGCGAGCCGGTCCCTCTCCCCGAGCCGGCAATCGCCCGGCTGTCCGCCTACGGAAACGACCTCTACGTGGTCGGCGCGCGCACGGTCGTCCGGATGCGCTGGGACGGGGAGCGCATGGAGCGCGACGCGAGCTGGGGCGCGCCGTACCTGCTCCCCGGCCAGGGTTACGGCTGGGACCCGGTGGTCGCGGGCGGCCAGCTCTGGTTCCTCGACAACGGCGAGCACGACTTCGTCACCACCATGCGCGGGGCCGGCGCCGGGCCCGGACCGGTGCACCTGGTCCGGATGTCGCTCTCGGACCGCGACGACCTCGAGCGTGTCGAGGTCTGCGGCAGCGCGCGCGGGGCGGTCACCAACCCGCCCCTGTACGACCCGGCGCGGCGCATCGCGGTGGCCTATGACTCCGCCAACGGCGTGGTTCAGGCGTTCCGCTTCGGAGAGCGCCTTACGCCGCTGTGGCGCCGCGAGCTCTCCCACGCGGCGCACATGGTCCTCCACGCCGCCACCGGCGAGCTCGTGCTCGGCGACTACCACGGGCCCGCGATCGCCCGCACCCGCGCCGGGCGCGCCGTGGGGCGCCGCGCCACGGCGGTCGTGCGCCGCCCCGCGTTGCGGCGGCTCGCAACGCTCGGTAGCCGGGAGGACGTGGTGGTCGTCGACGTCGAGACCGGCGCGGAGCGCGGCCGGGCGGCGGTCCCGAGCCTCATGCAGTCCGTGGTGTTCCCCGCGCCCGGGTTCGGCCGCGACCTCTACTGGTGCTCGATGACGACGCTGGCGCGGGTCGCGGTCGCCTGAGCAGTCGCCGTGCTCAAAGCTGGTCGAGGATCCCGCCCTCGAGCACGTCTCCGTCGCAGAAGCGCTCGTTGAGCGTCTCGCCGCCCAGCTGCACCTCGGTCCCGGGTGGGCAGTTGAGCGTGCCTATCGTGGCCAGCTGACCCGACACGGCGCCGGTCTTGTTGAAGGCCCACACCAGCCGGTCGGCCAGGAAGCCCTCGGGGAGCAGGAGCCGGGTGAACGAGCTCTCGCCCTTCTGCTCGAGCCTGCCGGTGATCGGCTGCCCGCCGGTGTCCATCGCCACATAGCCCTGCTTGCAGTCCTGGGTGAGCGAGCCGAACGAGCACGGGTAGTTCTCGGTGTTGCCCTGGAGCCCGTACCTGGTGAGGTTGCGGAACTCGACGATCGTGTAGGGATCGCTCCTGTCGAACCAGTCGCCCGTCCGGTGCACGAGATGCGTGGGCGTGTCCGCCTTGAGCAGGAACGAACCGCCGCCGGCGTGGTCGACCTCGATCGGGAAGCTCGGGTCGCTCGTGCAGGGCGTGGGCGCGCAGCCACGCGTCCGGTAGGGGCCGTCCCCATCCCGCAGCCGGGCCAGGTTCTCGTCGAAGTGGCCCTCCGAGCAGGTGTTGAGCCGGGCCACCTGGCAGGCGGAGAACTCGGCGGGCATCGGGTCGAGCGTGGTCTGCTCGTTGATCGTCACCGGCTCGGTGCCGGTTCGCACCCGCTCGGTGAGTGAGAAGCCGGGGCGCCGCTCGCCGTCGATCTCGCTGGTCAGCCAGCCGTCCACGGCCCGGCTGGCGCTCCAGTCGGTCTTGCTCTCCCCGAAGGTGCTGTTGCCCGAGGTGTCGAGCTCGATGTGCGCCGGCAGGGAGGCGAGCACGGCGTCGGTGCTCGCGACGGTGTCCCCGCTGCCCTGCTTGTCGATGTCCAGGGCCAGGGCGTGATCCTCCGCGAGCGTGTCGAGCGACGCATGCATCGACCCATGGGACGAGTCGCGCGGGAAGCCCGGTCCGCGGCGCTTGGACGTGACGGTGCTGCCCCGCACCGCCAGCTGATCGAACTCGCTGACGCGGGCGAACGCGACGAAGCGGTCGCTCAGGTCCTGGAGCATCACGCCGTCCAGCGGCAGGCCGTTCTCGGAGGTCGCCGCGAGGCGGTCGTCGGGGCCGCTCGTGAGCTGCAGCTCGCCCGACCCGAGCCGGCCGCCCGGGGTCGTGATCGAGAGATCCGACTCCTTCGTGGTCCGCGTGATCGTCTCGGTGGGCGGCTCGTAGTCCTCGTGGCCGGGGCACTGCGGGTTCTCGTCGGCCTCCTCAGGGGGGATGTGCTGGCAAAGCTCCGGCGGGTCGACCTCGTTCACGTCCACCGTCGTGTCCTCGGTGTTGACGACGCTGAAGCCCACGCCGGTCGGCACCCTCTCCAGCACCAGGTGGATCTCCTTGGCCCGATCGGGGAGGCCGCGGAAGTTGGTGCCGTGGATCTCGGCGCGCGGCACCTCGCCGTTGGCGGCGTAGTCGAAGTCGAGCGCGTCCTCGTCCTTCTCATAGGTGACGAGGACGTCGCTCGGGATGTCGTCCACCCCGATCGTCGTGCGCTGGCCCTCGTCGTCGACCAGCAGGATGTCGGCGCGCCCCGCGAGGTCGTCGGCCACGTAGTGCACCCGCCCGGCGGCATCGCTCGAGGAGTGGTCCAGGGTGATGTCGGCGGGCACGTCCGTGACGATGGCCTCGGTGTGCTTGCCACCCTCGACCACGTCCACCTCCGCGCGGTCCGCTCCGCCGTCGGCGTCGAGCACGATCCGGCCGCCGTCGGGCACCGTCGTGGTGGAGAGCTCGTCGATGTTCGCGGGCAGGTTGTCGACGTCCGCGAGCAGCCGGCGTTCGCCGTCGTCGGTGCGCACCACCGCCTTCTCGGCCCGGCCGTTGGCGTGATAGACGATCTTCGTCTGGTCGGGCGCGCCCAGCGCGACGTCCTCGTCGCCCGGTGCGCTCACATAGGTCAGGTGCGCCTCGCTGGGCAGGTCCTCGACGGTGACGTCGGTCGTCTGCTCGCTGGTCGTCGTGGCCAGCGAAGCGTCACCGGTCACCGCCGTCGCGACGTAGTCGATCGTCTTGTCCGCCTCACCGTCGCCGTTCACGTCGACGTCCGCGAGCGTGAGGTCCACGCGCGAGGGCAGCTCGTCGATGACGCCCGTCGTGCGCGGTCCGTCACCGGGCTCGGCAACCTCGAAGCTGAGCTTGGTGCGAGCGTCGCGCGTCACGACCGCGCGCTGGCGCGTGGCTGTGGTCGTCAGGTCGAGGCCGAGGTTCGAGGGCACGCGCGTCGTGACGCCGTCGCCCTGGAACTCGAGTCGCCGGATCTGGCGGTCGGTTCGCGTTCCCGCCGGGTTGCCGCCGAACTCCTCGTTCACCAGCGTGAGCCTGCTCGCCGCGCCCGCGATCGCGAGGCGCAGCAGGACCTGCGAGGTCTCGCCGATGCCGTCGCGGTCGGAGCGGTCGATGCGGGCGACGAAGGACTGCGGAGCGCTCGACGTGAGCGTGTCGTAGCCGAGGCTGGTGGACCGCGAGCCGTCGCCCGTGACCACCTCGATGCGCAGGGGCAGCACCGGCAGCGTGCCCAGGAGCCTCTGGATGGTGATCGTCGGTCGCACCGCGTCGAGCCCCTGGACGTTGACCCGCATCTCGTAGCCGGGGAGCACAGGCAGCAGGCCGAGCGGGAGCGGTGGCAGGTTGCCGTCGACGTCGAGCGCGTACGGCACGTTCGGGACGATCTCCTCGTGCATGCGCGTCCTCGCCCCCGCCGGCCCCGCCCCGTCCGGGTCATGGGTCGTCACGAAGCTCGCGCACACTCCGCAGAGATGCGCGTCCGCGGGCGCCGGAGCGCCGGCCAGCCACCCCACGCCGGCGGCGATCGCGAGCGCGACCGTGATCCCCCTGCCTCGCATGCGGCCCACACTAGGCGCGGCCCTCCCGGCCGGACAACGGGGACCCTCCCCAATCTTTTCTTCGCAGCCGGCCCCGATTCGTGAGACGCTCGGCTCGACGGGCATGCGCAGCACCGCCAACTTGCTGCTGGAACGAGAGCCGGAGCTCGCGAGGCTCGACGCCGCGCGGGCGGCGGCTCGGGCGGGCTCAGGCGGCGTGGTGCTCGTGCAGGGCCCGGCGGGGATCGGAAAGAGCCGCCTGCTAGCGGAGGCTGCACAGCGCGCCGGCCGTGAGCCCACGCTCCTGCTCACCGCCCGGGGCGGAGAGCTGGAGCGGGACTTCGCCTTCGGGGTCGCGCGCCAGCTCTTCGAACCGGTGCTGCTCGCGCTCGGCGCGGCCGAGCGCGCCGAGATGCTGCAAGGGGCCGCCGCGCTGGCCGCGCCTGTCGTCGGCTTCGGCGACGACCGTGCCCGCTCCCCCGGTGGTGACCGGCTCTTCGCCGTGATGCACGGTCTCTACTGGCTCTGCGTGAACCTGGGCGCGACACGCCCGCTCCAGATATGCGTCGACGACGTCCACTGGGCCGACGACCAGTCGGTGCAATGGCTCGCGTACCTGGCCCGGCGGCTCGCCGGCGTGCCCGCGATCGTCCTGCTGGCCGCGCGCGTGGACGAGAGCACGCCGGCGTCGGCTGCGCTCACCGCGATCGCCGCCGAGCCGGTGGCCCATGTCATGGAGCCGCGGCCGCTCAGCGCGGACGCCACCGCGAGGCTCGTCGCGGAGGTGACCGGCGTGGCGCCCGTCGCCGAGGTCGCCGCCGCGATTCACGAGCGCAGTGCCGGCAACCCCTTCGTCCTCCGCGAGCTCGCCGCCTCGCTCGCGCAGTCGGGTGTCGAAGTCGACCGGCCCGAGGACGCCGAACGAGTGGCCGGCCTCCTCCCGGGAACGGTTGCGCGCAACGTGCTGGCGCGGGTGGCGCGCCTGCCCGAGCCGGCCGTGGCGCTCGTCCAGGCCGTGGCGGTGCTCGGCAACGACGTGCAGCTCGTCGATGCCGCCCGGCTCGCTGAGCTTCCCGACAGGGTGGCGGCCGACGCCATGGACGATCTCGTGGCCACGGGCATCCTCGTCGGCGGCACGCCGCTGCGCTTCGCGCACCCGCTCATGCGCGAGGCGATCTACCAGGACCTGCCGACCGGCAGGCGCCTGTATGAACACCGCCGCGCCGCCGAGATCCTCCAGGCGCGCATCGCGCCCGAGCGAATCGCAGCGCATCTCCTCCAGTGCGAGCCCACCGGCGACCCGGCGAGCCTGGCCGTCCTGCGGCGGTGCGGCGCCCGCGCGATCGAGCGCGGCGCTCCCGCGACGGCGGTCCGCTACCTGCTGCGAGCGCTCGACGAGCAGCCGGGCCACGACGTGCGCGGTCAGGTGCTGCGTGAGCTGGGGGTGGCGGAGGCACGTGTGGGCCGGGCCGAGGCGGTGGGACATCTCGAGGAGGCGCTCGACCTGGCCACCACCCCCGGCGAGGTCGGCGCGACGACCAGCGAGCTGGCGCTCGCGTTCGGGGCGCTGGGCAGGCTGCCGGACGCGGTCGACGCACTCGAGCGGGGCGTCGACGCCCTGGCCGGGCGTGACCGCGAGCTCGAGCTGCGGCTCGAGGGCGAGCTCGGCGCGATCGGCCAGCTCACCGTTGCCGCGACACCGCGTGTGAGCGAACGGCTCCACCGCGTGGCGCCGGCCCTGACCGGGGAGACGGCCGGGGAGCGCCTCGTGCTCGGCAGCTACGCCTACCTGCGATCCATGGAGCTCGCGCCCGCCGACGAGCTGTCCGAGCTGGCCGAGCGCGCCCTGTCGGATGGACTGCTGCTGCATGACCAGACCGCGGACTCAGCCGTCTTCTACATGCTGATGTACGTCTTCTTCCGCGCAGAGCGCCACGAGCTCACCGACCGCTGGCTGGCCGCGGCCCTCGAGGAGTCGCGAAGCCGCGGCTCGCTGCTCGGCACGAGCGTCGCGCTTGCCGTACGCGGCCATCTGCGCTTCCTGCGCGGACAGCTGGCGGATGCCGAGGCCGACGCCCAAACGTCGATGGACGGCCAGGTCGAGGCCGGCTGGGCCTCGGTGCTGCCGCTTTCGGTGGCTGTGGTCGCGGATTGCCTGCTCGAGCGCGGCGAGGCTGCGGCCGCAATCCGGCTCTTCGATGAGACGGGCCTCGGCGGCGCGCTGCCCGAGCTTCAGATGTTCCGCTGGGCGCAGGCCGCGCGCGGCCGGGCGCGGGTCGCCGGCGGGATGGCCGAGGACGGCATCGGCGACCTCCTCGGGTGCCAGCTCGAGCAGATGGGCGCGCGCTCCTCGATCGCGCTGCTGTGGCGCACCGATGCGGCCCTTGCGCTGACGGCTCAAGGCGATGCCGCGGAAGGCCTGCGCCTCGCGCGGGAACAGCTCGAGCTTGCGAGGGCTGCGGGCGCCCGGACGCTCGGGGTGGCCCTGCGCACCCTCGGCCTGCTGTCCGAGGCCGACGAGGCGCGGAGACTGCTGGTCGAGGCGGTGGAGGTTCTCGACGGCTCGTCGGCGCGTCTCGAGCATGCCCGGGCGCTCGTCGAGCTCGGCTCGCACGTCCGCCGGGCCGGTCAGCGCGGCGACGCTCGCGACTACCTCGACGCCGGATACGAGCTGGCCCGCCGCTGCGGAAGCAGGATCCTCGTGGGCCGGGCCGCCGACGAGCTCGCAGCCTCCGGCGCGCGGATGCGACGCGCCGCGCTCACGGGTCGCGACTCGCTCACTCCGAGCGAGCGCCGCGTGGCGGAGATGGCGGCCGGCGGGATGAGCAACCCTGAGATCGCCCAAGCCCTCTTCGTGACGCGCAAGACGATCGAGATGCACCTCGGCCG
The DNA here is from genome assembly GCA_040901445.1 of Thermoleophilaceae bacterium. Classification (GTDB taxonomy): domain Bacteria; phylum Actinomycetota; class Thermoleophilia; order Solirubrobacterales; family Thermoleophilaceae; genus JBBDYQ01. The sequence continues at coordinate 361,137 of JBBDYQ010000002.1, forward strand.
CGCCTACCGCAAGCTCGAGGTGAGTGGGCGAGAGCACCTCCACGATGCACTCTCGGTTCAGGAGAGGGAGCCGGCCGAGACCAGATAGAGGCGGAAGGTGGTTGAGTACGAGTAATGCGGTGGAGGGGTTGGATGGTTGCGCTCGTGCTCGTGATCGCGGCGGGGGGCGCGGCCCGCGAGGCAAGCGCGTCCGAGGATCTGACGGCCTACGTGAATCCCTTCAGCGGCACTGCGGCGGGCGCGCCGGACTTCGGCACCGGCGGGGGAGCGGGGAACACGTTTCCGGGGCCGGTGCTTCCGTTCGGGATGATCCAGTGGGGCCCGGACACGAGCCCGTCGTCGGCCAACGTCGGGGGCGGCTACGCGTACGGCGACTCGAAGATCCGCGGCTTCAGCGTCCGGCGGCTGAGCGGCGCCGGCTGCGCGAACGGCGGCGACTTCCCGTTCCTGCCGACGACCGCCCCGGTCGAGGGCTCGCCGGTGAAGCCGCTCTCGACGGAGTTCGCCGACGCGTTGCTGCCGTCGTTCTCGCACGACGACGAGGCCGCCGCGCCCGGTTACTACCGGGTGGGGCTGGACCCGGGCACGCCCAGGCGGATCGACACCCGCTTGACGGCCACGCGGCGCGGCGGGATGGCTCGCTTCGAGTTCCCGGCCACTCGGACCGCGAGCGTTCTGATCAACGCGACCGGCAGTCGCAACGGAGCATCTGCGGGGTCGATCCATGTCGATCCCGCCCGGCGCGAGATCACCGGCTCGGCGTCGACCGGCGGCTTCTGCCTCGAGCCCAACCGCCACAGGATCTACTTCGTGGCGCGTTTCAGCCGGCCGTTCGCGGCCCATGGCACCTGGACGCGGCAGGCGCTCGCTCCGGGCTCGACGTCCGCCCGGGACTCCTCGCTGCTCGACCCCCTGGCTCAGGGCGAGGACGGTCCGACCGGCTTCACCGGCTACGGCCCGGCCGCGCTCTCGACCTTCGGGCCGTTCGCGTTCGGCGGTTACGGCCCGACCGCGCAGACCGGCGCCTACGCCACCTTCGACACGACCACCCGGCGGGAGCTCGAGGTGCGGGTGGGGATCTCCTTCGTGAGCGTCGAGGGCGCGCGGCGGAACCTCGACGCCGAGCTCGGCGACGGCGACTTCCGCTCGGTCAGAGCGGCTGCCCGCCGGAGCTGGAACCGCATGCTCGCCAAGATCGAGGTCGAGGGAGGGGTCGCCGCGGACCGGCGCACCTTCTACTCGATGCTCTACCACGCGCTCATCGCGCCGACCACGTTCAGCGACGTCGACGGCCGCTACGCGGGCATGGACGGCCGGGTGCACACGGCCGAGGGCTACACGCAGTACGCGGACTTCTCCGGCTGGGACGTCTACCGGAGCCAGATGCCGCTGCTGGCTTTGATCGCGCCGCGGCAGGCGTCCGACTTCGTGACCTCGCTGCTGGCGAACCAGCGCGAGAGCGGCTGGCTGCCGAAATGGTCGGTTGCGAACAGCCAGACGGAGGTCATGACCGGAGACCCAGCGGCCCCCACCATCGCGAGCATCTGGGCGCTCGGCGCGCGTGACTTCGACGAGCACGCCGCCCTGGCGGCGATGGTCAAGGGCGCGACGCAGGCGGGCACGAGCGCGAACGCCGGATATGTGGAGCGCCAGGCGGTCGACGACTACCAGCGGCTCGGGTACGTGCCTCACGAGAAGAACGCGAGCCTCCTGACGGTGGGCGTGGACGCGTGGCGTCGCGTGCTTCCTGCACCCCAGCCCAACAGCCTCGACCTGGCGTGGGGATCGGCGGGGACGACGCTGGAGTACGCGACCGACGACTTCGCGGTGGCGCGAATGGCCGCCGCCGTGGGCGAACGCGCAACCTGCCGGACGTTCCTGCGGCGCTCGGCCAACTGGCGCAACGTCTTCGACACCTCGATCGGCTACGTGCGCCCGCGCTACTCGAACGGCCTGTTCCGGACTCCGTACGACCCGAACTCCAACGATCCCCTGAGCAGCCAGGGCTTCGCCGAGGGCAACGGGGCCCAGTACACCTGGATGGTGCCGCACGACCCTGCCGGGCTCTTCCGCGCGCTCGGGGGCAACGAGGCTGCCGCCGCGCGCCTGGACCACTTCTTCGAGGAGCTCAACGCCGGCTACAACTCGCCGCATGCCTTCCTCGGAAATGAGCCCAACTCGAACGCGCCGTGGCTCTACGACTGGCTCGGGCAGCCCTACAAGACCCAGGACGTGATGCGCCGCGCGATCCTCTCGATGTTCGACGCCACGCCGGGCGGCTACCCGGGCAACGACGACCTCGGCCAGATGTCGGCCTGGTACGTCTTCGGGGCGCTCGGCTTCTACCCCGAGATCCCCGGGACCGACGTGCTGGCCCTGGGCAGCCCTCTGTTCCCGAGGGCGACCGTGCATCTGCCCGGGGGCGACCTGACGATCACGGCCCCCGCGGCTGCGCGCGACGCTCCGTTCGTCCAGCGGCTCGAGCTCAACGGAAGCCGCTGGAGCAAGCCCTGGCTGCGACTGCGCCAGGTGGCCCGGGGTGGAGAGCTCGCGTTCGATCTGGGTGGCGAGCCCAGCCCGCGCTGGGGGAGCGCGCCCTCCGATGCACCCCCTTCCTTCGGCCCGGACGCGGCCGGCGGCTGCGGGGGATAGCCCACCGGACGCCGCGGGTGCGATCGGCGCGTCGTGAACGGCGGCGTCGTAGCGGTCGTAGAGGCGGCGCCTCCATGGATAACGTGCGGAAGTGACCCATGTTCACTTCTTCGAGCGGAGGCATCGAGTGACCTACGAGACGCTGCTCTACGACGCCGAGGGCGCGATCGCCACGATCACGCTCAATCGCCCCGACGAGCTCAACACGATCGTCCCGCCGATGCCGGACGAGCTGGAGGCCGCTGTCCACCGAGCTGTGCGTGATCCCGACGTCAAGGTCATCGTGTTGCGGGGCGCCGGCCGCGCCTTCTGCGCGGGCTATGACTTCCGCGGAGGCTTCCACCACTGGGACGAGCTGCTCACGACCGACGGACGCTGGGACCCGGGCAAGGACTTCGTCGGCACCACCTCGCACGCGCTTGCTCCGACCCAGAAGTTCATGAGCATCTGGCGGTCACCCAAGCCGGTCATCGCCCAGGTGCACGGCTGGTGCGTGGGCGGGGGCAGCGACTACGCGCTCTGCGCCGACCTGGTGATCGCCAGCGAGGATGCTCGCATCGGCACCCCCTACTCGCGGGTCTGGGGCGCCTACCTGTCGGGGATGTGGATCTACCGGCTCGGCCTGGCCAAGGCCAAGGAGCACGCCCTGACCGGCCGGCCGCTGTCGGGCAGGCAGGCAGCGGACATCGCGTTGATCAACGAGGCGGTCCCGTTCGCGGACCTCGAGGCCACCGTCCGCCGGCGCGCCGACGAGCTGGCCTCCCTGCCACTCGCGCAGCTCGCGGCGATGAAGCTGATGGTCAACCAGGCGTACGAGAACATGGGCCTCGCCTCCACCCAGACACTCGGCTCGATCCTCGACGGCATCATGCGCAACATCCCCGAGGCCCATCAGTTCATCGAGCGCGCCGAGCGCGAAGGAGTGCCCGCGGCGGTCGCAGGGAGAGACGAGCTGTTCGCCGACTACAGCGCCGCACCCGAGAGCGAGAAGCCCGACCCTCGCAACGTCATCGATCCGCGTTGAGGGGCGGGCCGCACGGCGTGGCGCAGCGCCATAAGGTCAAGTCGTGCACCCGTTCCGCGCCGCCGTCGAAGCACAGGACATGGACGCAGCCGTGGCGCTGCTCTCCGAGGACGTCGTGTTCCGCAGCCCCGTCGTATTCAGGCCCTACCACGGCCGCGACACCGTCGCAGCGATCCTGCACGCCGTCTCACGAGTCTTCGAGGACTTCCGCTACGTGCGCGAGATCGGCGCCCCGGACGCCCGCGACCATGCGCTGGTCTTCCACGCTCGCGTCGGCGAGCGCGAGATCGAGGGAAGCGACTTCCTCCACCTCGACGAGGACGGCTCGATCGACGAGCTCACGGTCATGGTCCGCCCGCTCACCGCGGCGCACGCCCTGGCCGACGCAATGAAGGCCCAGCTCGCCGCCGCACAGGGCAGCGCGGGTGTCGTGACGACGCCCTCGCCATAGGCTGCTCAGCGCCGGCGGCCGAGATGCCGGCTGCGTAGGAGGCGACGGAGAGGGGTTCGATGGCGGAGGGAGCCGTACCCGTAAGGGGTCTATTCGAGACGCATCTGACCGTCAGCGATCTGAGCCGGTCGCTTGCGTTCTACCGGGATGTTGTGGGCTTGCCGCTCGCGCTGGAGGTTCCCGAGCGCGGGGCCGCCTTCCTCTGGTGCGGCGCCCCCGGCAAGACGATGTTGGGTCTGTGGGCGCTTGGCTCGATGCCGATGGGACTCAGCCTGCACATTGCGTTCGACGTCGAGCTGGAAGCGGTCCTCGACTCGCCTCGCCGGCTCAGGGCGCTGGACGTCACGCCGCTCTCGTTCTCCGGCCACGAGACAGACGAGCCGACGGTCATCGGCTGGATGCCGGCCGCGACGGTGTTCTTCCGCGATCCCGACGGTCATCTGCTCGAGTACCTCGCGATGCTCGATGAGCCGCCGCGAGCGGATCTGGGGATCATCCCCTGGTCCGAGTGGAGCGCGAAGCGGTAGGGCGCTCACTCGCCCGAGAGGATTCGAACCTCTGACCTTCGGTGACGCGCGCGGTCAGCTCGTGCTCGCGACGATCGCCTCGCCGCCGCGGCTGGGGAGGAGCGTGACGCCCCGGAAACGCGCCTTCTCGCTCCTGACTCGCGGCGCGCGCAGCCGCGCCCGCGCGAGGATCGTCGCGATCACGATCCTCATCTCGAGCTGGGCGAAGGCGGCGCCGAGGCAGCGGCGCACGCCCCCGCCGAACGGGATCCATGTGTAGGGCTCGGGCGCGCCCTCGAGGAAGCGCTCGGGACGGAAGGAGTGCGGGTCGGGCGGGTACAGCTCCGGGTCGTACTGGACGAGCAGGATCGAGGCCGCCATCTGCGTGCCGGGCTCGAACAGGTATCCGCCCAGCTCGGTCGGCTCCGTGGGCGCGCGAAAGACCTCGGTCACGACGGGCCGGACGCGCAGCGTCTCCTTGATCACCGCCTCGAGGTACTCGCCGCCGTCCCCCGCCCTCACCTCGGCGGTCAGCCGCTCGAGCGCCGGCGGCGTGCGCAGCAGGCGCTCGAACGCCCATCCGATCGACGTAGCGGTGGTCTCGTGTCCCGCGAGCAGGATCGTGATCAGCTCGTCGCGCAGCTCTCGGTCCGTCAGCGGCTTGCCGTCCTCGTCGCGGGACGACAGCAGCAGGGTGAGGATGTCGCCGGGCGGGCCGTCCCCGGACTCGTGGCGACGGCGCGAAATTTCGGCGTACAGCATCTGGTCGACACGCTCGCGAAGGCGCAGGAACCGGCCCCATGGGCTGTAGCGGCCCAGGTCCTTGCGCATCAGCAGCAGCAGCGGGTTGACGGACGACAGCCGCGGCAGGACGCGCCTGAGCTCCGCGATCCGCCCGGGATCCGTGATGCCGAAGACCGTCCGGATGATCACCTCCATGGTGATCGTCTGGGCCACCGTGCGCGTGCGGATCCTGTCGCCCTCGCGCCAGCCGTCGATCTCCCGGCTGGTGATCTGCTCGATCAGCTCCGCGTAGTGCCCGATCGCCTCACCGTGGAACGGCGGCAGCATCAGCTTGCGCATGCGCAGGTGACGGCCCGCGTCGAGCAGCAGGATCGACGACGACCCGACGACCGGCTCCATCAGCTGCCGCGGCTCGGCGACGTTGTACTCGGCCGGCTTCCACTTGAACATCTGCTCGATCAGCTCGCGATCGGCGACGTGGAAGAGCTCTCCGGCGAGAGCGTCGTTGGAGCGGAAGACGGCCCCGTAGCGTTTGTGCAGCGCCAGCCTCGCCTCCACGGGCCGCATGACACCCAGCCAGGACTGCAGCGGGCGTGGAAGGCGCGGGCCGGGCACCTCCGCGGCCAACCTCGGCGAGGGCGGCGAGACGACAGCCATCGCGTCAGCCTACGCTCTGTGCAGTCATCGACTGATGCGACGCCTTCTGCGCGTGGAAGTCGAGCACGGCATCGGCAGTGCCCGCATCGCCGGCCAGAGCCACGAGGACGTGCTGGTCCTCGCGGGCCTTCTGCAGCAGCACGTCTGCTCCTCGTCAGGGCTCAACCAGCACCCGGCCTTCTGCCAATGCCCGCCGCACCAGCGAACCGGGACGCAGCCGATTGCGTTCAGCCTCCTCCCGCGACACCACCACGACGTCCACCGGGACGTCGAGCTCCGCCAGGACGTCTCGCAGTCGGACCATCTCGTCCAGCTTGCTCTCGACCCGTTCCTCGATGACCAGGAAGTCGAGGTCGCTGTCTGGACGACCCTCCTTCCGGGCACGCGACCCGAACAGCACCACCCGTGCCGGCGAAGCGGCGTGCCGCGCCAGGAGGCGACCGGCTTCCGCGATCGCGGCGTCATCGATCACAACGCCACCGCAGCGGGCGATCCGGATTGGCCGCGAGGGCTGGTTTTCTGCCCCCTCACGGGTTACGGTCAGCACATGGCACTCCGGGGGTGAGTGCCGCGACAAGGGGAAAGCGGCAGCATGCTGTCTGGGCGGGGCAGGGTCGTGGTTATGGTCATCACCGTCACCGGCGCGGTCACATCACTGGTACCCGCAAGCGCCGGAGCGGAGCCCGTAGCGGTGACCGTGACCGTGCCTCCCGACGGCCCCACCATCGCGGTCACGCTCAGATCGCCGCTCGTCGAGTCACTCGTCGGCGGCGACGATCAGGTGCTCGATGCCGCCGAGGACGTGATCTGCGGTCCGTTCACCGAGATCGCCGCGGCCGTTCCTCCCGCCGGGATCCTCGGCACCGCCGGCTGCGCGATTGGCGCACTGGACTACCAGTACGTCACGCGGCTCAAGACCGGCGGCGGCGAGATCGTTCGCAAGCACGTGGCGGTGGTGAACGTCCCGACGCTGCTCAACGTCGACGACGATCCGCTTCCCGACGTGATCGGCACCCTGTTCGTCACGAGCCTGGACCGCTTCGAGCTGCGCATCGACCGCGTCCTCACCGAAGTCGCCCCGCTGCCGCTGCGCGTCGAGGCCATCGTCGACGACCCAACCAACGGCGCGCTGCCTCGCGAGCGCATCAACGTCGGCTACGACACCCGCGAGAGCATGGCCCCCGTGCTCTGGCGCGCGGTGGCCACCTTGCCCGACGACGGCAGCGCCGGCCTCACCACGCTCGAGGTCGACCAGGAGGTCGTGGGAGCAGGGGCCACCCTGACCACGCTCGGAGGCCTCTTCAACGGCGACGCCCTGGATCGCCAGGATCCGATCGGCGGGCGCCTGCGCTACACGCCGGTGCCGCCCACGTCCGATATCGGCCTGACGCTCGGCGACCACCTCGAGGTGCGTGCGGGCTCGTCGATCCCGACGCTGGTGAACGCCGTGGCGGAGATCGTCGAGGGTCCCCGCGAGCAGGAGATCAAGGCGGACATCACCGGCCTTCCCCAGAGCCTGCGCGTGCGCTACGAGGAGCCGGGCGCCGATCAGCGCACCGTCACCTACGAGGCGGCGACGGGCGTGCCTGCGCTCGACGCCTCCTACACCGACCGCACCGGCGGGACGCTCACATCCAAGGCCGTCGCGCACGCCACCGGCTTGCCGACCGGCATGGTCGTGCGCCAGACCGGCGCGAAGTCCGGCGACTTCGTGGCCACCGGCGGCACCCTGGGCAGCGTCGAGGTCGGCTACGCCAACGGCGAGCCGGTCCTCATGAACGTCGACCATCCCTACGCGCGGGTCGTGCAGGACGGCGTGTTGAGCTCATACGCCGGGCGCATCGACGCGCTGCAGAGCGCGTCCGTCGACGCCACCGACGACATCACGGCGGAGTTGCAACTGGGGCTGGATGGCCGCAAGCCGTTCCGCGCCCTGGTCGAGCAGGCCACCGGCGGCCGCACGATCGACGGGCGGGTGTCCGACCTGCCGCGCCACCTCACCGTGCAGTACGACCCCGACAACGGCCGGGTGGACTACGACGGCTTCGGCGAGACGATCCAGCAGATCGACGTGACGGCCGAGCAAACGGCCCCGTTCTTCGGGCGGGTGACGAAGATCGACGGGACGATCAAGACCCTCCCGCCGCAGGCCACCGTGAACTTCAAGCCCGACGGTGCGGGCATGAAGCTGGAGACCAACCAGCCGATCGGCGAGGCTGAGGTGCTCCTCACCAGCGGACCGGACTCGAGCCTCCCGGCCGGGACCTTCGGCGCCAAGGTGGAGGATCTCCCCGACCGCTTCACCGCATTCGGGCGCGTGTCCGGCCTGCGGCTCGTGGACGTCACGACCACCGCCGCCGGCGCGGTCACGGGGCACGTCAAGCTGGCATCGACGCCGCTGAAGCTCATCTACGAGAAGCCTGGGTCGAGAGTCGATGCGAGCCTGTCGGCCATCCCCAGCGACGTGACGGTCGCGTTCGATCCCGCGGCGGGCAGGGTGGACTACGACGCCAACGCCGGCATCGACCGCGTCGACGCCGTGGTTACCTCCGACGCCCCCCTCTTCGGAGACGTCAAGCGGATCCAGGCCCGGATCGACGGCCTCCCGAGCAACGTGAGCGTCGGGTTCAAGCCCGCGAGCGGCTCGGGCATCGAGGTCGCGGCGACACCGGGCGTGGACATGATCGAGGCGGCGCTCACCGACGGGCGCGATGTGTTCCCGGTGCTCGCGGAGGGCAAGTCGGGCGCGATCCTGCGCGACGTCCCCGACGAGTTCTCCGCCTTCGTGCGCCTGTTCAACGTGCAGGCGGTCAAGTTCGTCAGCGCGGGCAACACGCTGACGGCCAACCTCAAGGCCGGACCCGTGGACGGGAACCTCCAAGACATCGACCTGGACGCGACGATCGACGTGCCCGGCGACGCCGTGACCGGCCCGATGCACATCGCCGGGTTCGTCCAGGACCTGCCGAGCGACCTGACCATCGAGCAGAACGGGTCGGAGATCACCTACGCCGCCAACAGCGTCGTGCCCAAGGTCACGCTCGACGCCACGGGCCTGCCCGGCGGCACCTCGGGCGGCTCACTGGACGGGGACCTCCACAACGTCAAGGGCACGCTGATCGACGTCCCCACCGGGTTCACGATCGTCAACAACTCGCTCAACACGGGCGTGACCGCGAACGGGCCCTTCACGCAGGTCGATGTCGAGGCTTGGGACCACGGGCCGGAGCTCGGCGCGTTCCCCGACGACGGGCGCAACAAGGTGACGCTCCAGACCCGCGACGGGCGCCTGCACGTCAAGGCGCGCGCGTTCGGGCTGAAGAAGGTGCTCCTCGGCATGCTCACCTCGACGAAGGTCGAGACGGAGTTCGGCAGCGCGCCCGCGCCGCTCGACGTGGCCGTCGACGGAGGCACCGCGGGCGAGCCGCTGGACCTCGACGTCGACGTAGAGGAGCTCCCGATCAGCTCGACGTTCGAGTTGGACACGCTGCTGGGGACCCAGATCAAGTGGAACGCGCCCACCGCGGGCACCGACGTCGGGCTGACCCTGTCCGCCAAGGACGTCGGCGCGGTGCTCGACCTGCCCAACCTGCCCCAGACGGTCGACGTCTGCGTTGGCGGCGGGCTGATCGGCTGCAACCCGGCGGCGCCGTCGCAATTCGTGTCCGGCGGTGACCAGTGGCTGTTCCCCAACGCCTTCACCGCGGTGACCTCGGCCAGCGACACGATCACGATGAACGGCAAGGTCTGCCTGCCGCCGACCGACGACGACGGCGAGGCGCTCGACCCGCCAGGCACCGTCTACGGGACCTGTATCGACGGCACCTCGCCCAACCGCATCGAGATCACCAACCTGCGCCTGAAGAACCAGCGCCTGGAGTTCGCCTCGGGCGACACCACCAACGAGGACGAGGACGGCGACCCGATCGAGGACGACCTCCTCAAGCTCTACCTCCAGGGCGACAACGGGGGCATCAAGGTCGACAACCTGTTCGTGCGCAACGACACCTCCGACTCCACCACGATCGTCAAGGCAGGCCACACGGGAGGGCCGCCGCTGCGCAACAGCGGCGACCACTTCTTCCTGCTGGCCGACATGTCCGGGATCCCGAACACCGAGATCCGCGAGAACCAGATCGAATGCGACGACCTCGAGGTCAAGGTCGACCTGCCCGCCCTCGGCCTCACGGACGTGCTGCCGTCCCCGGGCGAGCTCGTGCTCGGGGACGTCTGCATCGACTGAGTGACCCCGCGCCCCGCCTGCGCCCCCGGTGTCTCGCCGCCCGCGTCCCGCCGGACGACGCAACGAATCGAGGCTGTAGCGCGAGCTGCTCTACGCGAGGGGGTCGAGCACCGCGACGTCGTACGCGTGGATCCGCGTGTCAGCGGTCACGAGCGTGAACCCGCTTTGCCGTGCCTGGGCCACGAGCAGACGGTCGAAGGGATCGCGGTGATGCAACGGAAGGGTCGCGACGGCGAGCCCGTGGTCGGGGGACAGCCCAACCACGCGGACACCGGTGTCGAGGATGTGCGCGTGCAGGTCATCCGGTACCGCAAGCTTTCCGATTGCCGCCTTCACGCCGATCTCCGCGAACGAGACGACACTGAACGCGAGCTCGGTGGCCGCAGCGATCGCCTCCCCGGCCCGTACTCCGAGCGAGCGCGCGCCCGAGAGCTGCCAGAGCAGGACGTGCGTGTCGAGCAGGAGCCTCACTCGTCGAGCATGGCGTCGATCTCAGCATCGGAGAACTCGAAGTCCCTTCCGATCGTGATCGAGCCCGCCAGATTCCCGTGTGCCGCGACGAAGCGGGACCCCGGCGTCGAGGGCTCGACACGGACCAGGCGGGCGACCGCGACGCCGTCGCGCGCGATCTCAACATCCTCCCCGGCTTCCACGCGCGCAAGCAGCTTCGAGAGATCGGTCTTTGCTTGGCCGACGTTGACTCGCATGACGCGAGCGTAGCAAGGCTGGCCAAGGTTGGCCAAGCACTCTCAGCCGAGTGGCGATTCGCGTTCCCAGGTCCACAGCTGAAGCGAAGAACGCGCCCGAGAGGATTCGAACCTCTGACCTTCGGTTCCGTAGCTCCTCAAAGGGTCTGATCGAGGCGGATTGGTTTACCCGCGTGTGGGACGAAAGTCGGGACGAAGTCACAACCCGGAATCGGCATCCAACGGGAGACGGATGCGCGACGGCGAGTACGGCTGGCTGTTGCGGGTCCCGGCGCGCGACGACGGCCCGTCATCGACGGTGCGTGGGGCCGTGTGTGGACCGACGTCTCACCGCGCCCCGCGCACTGAGACGACGCGTTCTGTGGCGCGCCGCTCACGTCCGATTTGAGGGGTCCGCTGGCTTTCCAGCGGCTCGGAGCGGGACGGTTGGGCCGTCGCGGGTGCGACGGGCGGCGGGGGATCGCACGCGAGGGGGTCGCGGCCGGCCTGATCACCGGAATCCGCGCTGGCCAGGGCGCGACCCGATCGAGTGGCAGCCCGCCTCCCCACGGCCCCCGCGGGCCGCGTTGCTTCTGTCCGCCTCCTCCGCCGCCGTCCTCCCCCTCGTCCTCGCCTCGCTCGTCCGGCGGCGGCTCCGACAGCAGGCGTAGGAGCTTGGCGAATCCGATTGCCGCGCCCACGGATACCGCGAGGTGCAGGCCGACCAGACCCCAGATGCCCACGTCCTCAGGCACGGTTGCCGGCCTGAGCGGCGACGGAGCGGCGGATGTCCTTGAGCGGCTCGACCGAGCGCACGGGCGGGATGACATCGAAGTTGTGGGGCGGGGGCGGCGAGGGGGTGAACCACTCGAGGGTGTTCGCTTTCCATGGGTCGTTGCCGGCCCTCGTACCGCGCCTGAGGCTGCGGAGGACGTTACAGACCGTGACGAGGACTCCGACGGCGAGGACGAACGCACCGACGGTCGAGATGAGGTTCATGAGGCCCCAGCCCGAGCTCACCGGATAGTGGTAGATGCGCCGCGGCATGCCGGACAGGCCGAGGCTGTGCTGGATAAGGAAGGTCAGGTTGAAGCCCGCGAATGTGAGCCAGAACGAGAGCTTCCCGAGACGCTCGGAGAGCATCCGCCCGGTGATCTTCGGGAACCAGTAGTAGACAGCCGCGAAGATCGCATTCACCGAGCCCGCCACGAGGACGTAGTGGAAGTGGGCGACGACGAAGTAGGTGTCGTGCACCTGGAAGTCGATCGGGTACACGGCCAGCATGACCCCGGTGATTCCGCCCATGGTGAACAGGGCAAGGAAGCCGGCGGCGAAGTAGAGCGGCGTCTTGAACACGATCGAGCCGCGCCACAGGGTGGCGATCCAATTCAGGACCTTGATCCCGGTGGGTATGGCCACCGCCATCGAGGTGATCATGAATGTGATCAGGACCGCGTTGCCCACCGGCACGGTGAACATGTGGTGCACCCACACCAGCATCGAGATGAAGGCGATGCCGAAGGTGGAGGCGGCGATGGCCTTGTAGCCGAAGATCGGCTTGCGCGCGAAGACCGGCAGCACCTCCGAGATCACGCCGAAGCCGGGCAGGATCATGATGTAGACCTCGGGGTGTCCGAAGAACCAGAAGAGGTGCTGGTAGAGGATCGGGTCGCCGCCGCAGGCCGTGTCGAAGAAGCAGGTGCCGTAGTGGCGATCGGTCAGCTGCATAGTGGCCGCGGCCGCGATCGTGGGCAGGGCGACGATCAGCATCAGCGACTGTGCCAGCACCGACCAGCAGAACAGCGGCAGCCGCCCCCAGCCCATCCCCGGCGCGCGCATGTTGACGATCGTGGCCACCAGGTTGATGGCCCCCAGCAGAGAGGACAGGCCGGTCAGGTGAATCAGGAGGATCCAGGCGTCCTGGCCGTTGCCCGGGATGTAGTCGCCGGTGGCCAGCGGCGTGTAGGCGGTCCAGCCGGCCGCCGGGGGAGAGAAGAACAGCGAGCAATAGAACACCACGCCACCGGCCAGCAGCAACCACAGCGAGAGCGCGTTGAGGCGCGGGAACGCCATGTCGCGCGCGCCGATCATCAGCGGTACGACGTAGTTGGCAAAGCCGGCCCAGACCGGCACAACGAAGAGGAAGACCATCGTCGAGCCGTGCATGGTCATGATCGCGTTGTAGGTGCGGGGGTCGATCAGCGTGTTGTCGGGAGCCCCCAGCTGCAGCCGCAGCAGCAGCGCCTCGGTGCCGCCGAGCACGAAGAACGCGAACGTGGCGACCAGGTACATCGCGCCGATCCGCTTGTGATCGGTGGTTGTGAGCCAGGCCAGCCAGCCGGCCGGGTCGGGCCGGCGGCCGCGGACGGCGATCTCGGGTACCGAACTCCGCGTAGCCGCAGCTTGCGAGGGGCCCACGTTCAGCTCCTCGCCGTATAGAAGGTCGCGCTGACGGCGCGCCGCGCCAAGCAGTCCAGGGAGGTGCGCACCGCCGAGTCAGGCGGCCGTGGGGTCGAGCGGGTGGCGCGGCGCCGGCAGACGGGCGACTCGGACTGAGCGGCGCCCGAGCCACGCGTCGAGAACCCGGGTGACCTCGTCGAGCCCGCGACGTCGGCAGAGATCACTCAATGCACGCGCCCCGGCAGCTGGCTCGGGCCCCGCAAGCGCCTGGAGCGCGGATAGGGCCGCGCGTGACTCCGCCAAGGTGACACCGGGAAGGTGGGCGCACCAGCGAGCGTGCCAGGCAACCGCCACCGGCTGGAAGCGCTCCGGCTCACAAGCGAGCAGCCCCAAGCAGACCAGCATCCCGTGATCGAGAGACCCGCGGAGGACCGCGCTTGGGAGTCGTCGACGCGAGTTCGACTCCGAGCGTGGCGCCGTTTCCGGCGTCGCGCACATCAAAGACGAGGATGATCCGGAGCGACCGGCGCGGGGACCTGTCACGGGTTCTTCTCCTTGTAGTAGGCAGCGTTGATGTCAATGAAGCGCTCCCACTGGGGCGGCACCATGTCCTCGGGAGTGATGGCGTCGACGGGACAGGCCTCGACGCAGGCGTCGCAGTCGATGCACTCCTCGGGGTCGATGTAGAGCATCTCGACCTGGTCGTAGTCGGGCTCGTCGGGCGTGGGATGAATGCAGTCGACGGGGCAGACCTCGACGCAGGAGTTGTCCTTGGTGCCGATGCAGGGCTCGTTGATCACGTACGCCACGCTGAGCCTCCTCGCGCTGTTTTTCACAATCGGAGTGGGAAAATACCAGAGTTCGCTTGTTTCTCCTAGTCCGACTGTGTAAAACTGCGTCGCGATGGACCTACCGACCCGCGGCGGCCACCACGGCGTGCTGGCACAGCCCACCCGCGCGCGGCTCTTCTCGCTCCTCCACGAGCTCAAGCGACCGGCGAGCACGAACGAGCTGGCTGACCATCTCGGCCTACATCCAAACGGGGTGCGCGCACACCTCGAGCGGCTGCACGAGGAGAACCTCGTCCTTCGCACGCCGACGCCCCGCCCCCGCGGCCGCCCCCGCGACGAATGGTCGATAGCGCCCGACGTGCGCGTTGAGGGCGAACCGCCGAGCGCATACGGCGAACTCGCCCGCTGGCTCGCCCGAGCGATCCCCGCCCGCCAGAGCCGCCTCCGCGACGTGGAGGCAGCCGGCCGCGAGATCGGCCGCGAGCTCGCCCCGAAGGAGGCGGCATCACCCGCGCCGGCGCTCCGCAGCGCCCTGGCCGCACTCGGCTTCCAACCCGAGCTGGAGGTGGGAGAGGGCACGCTCGTCTGCACCCTGCAGAACTGCCCCTACCGCGACGCGGTCCGGGACAACCAGCAAGTCGTCTGCACACTCCACCGCGGAATCACCCGCGGTCTGCTCGATGTGCTCGATCCCGAGTCGAAGCTGACCAGCTTCGTGCCCCGCGACCCCGACGCCGCCGGGTGCCTCATCGAGGTCCGCGGCCTCTCAGGCTCCGACCCGCCCGCAGCCGCCGCGGATGAGAACGGGTGACCTGCGATGCTCGGCCTGACCATCGCGGGCGCTACGTCTCAGCCCCACCGGCGCTGCCGTAAGGTCGCGGCTCCGGACGGGTTGCGCCCCAGCGACCTGCTGGGCGTGTTCTTCGCGCTCGCGATCGGGTTCCTGCTCGTCGCCTCCGTCGTCACACGTGTGGTCATCCTGGCCGCACAGGCTCTCCCCCACGGTCGCCCGAGGATCTGAGGCCATGAGGCGCACGTCCGCCCTGGAGCCGCTCTCTCGAGATCATCATCAGGCGCTTTACATCGCGCAGACGCTGCGTCGCGCAAACACCGGCACGGCGCCGCAAGCGCGGGACGCGTTTCTGGCTTTCTGGCGTGCAGAGGGACGCCATCACTTCCGCTACGAGGAAGAGATCCTGCTCCCGGCGTACGCAGGTCATGGCGATGCGCACCACCCGCTCGTGGTGCGCGTCCTGGTCGAGCACGTGCTGATCCGCCATCGCGCGCACCGGTTCGAGGAGGCACGGGAAGGGTCGCTCGATGAGCTGCAGCAACTGGGCGTGCAGCTCGCGGCCCACGTCCGGCTCGAGGAGCGAGAGTTGTTTCCGCTGATCGAGGAGGCACTGCCGCCGGCGGAGCTCGAACGCGTGGCGGCCGCGCTCGCCGAGGCAGAGGCTCGCGGCTGACCATGGACGATCTGTGGCTCAGTATCCGCTGAGGATGCACGTACCAATGGACGGTGGCGCGCTTCGCGCAGCCGCACTCGACCCGTCGAGCAGGTTTCGACGCAGCCGACGCCGCCGCCTGCGCGCAGCGGCGCAGGTGAGCCGCGCGCGTTGACTGCCCTCGAACGCGCGGATCGATCCCCTCATGCGGCTCGCGGACCGTGGGCGTCGGCGACCGTTGCGAGCAGCAAGGTCGAGTGGGCGTAGGCGCCACCGGCTCGCATCTCGCCAGCCACCCAAACCGCCTCCATCAGCTCCTCCTCGGTGGCGCCAGTGCGAAGGGCGGCCTTGGTGTGGCCTTGGATGCAGTACGGGCATTGCGTGACGTGGGCGGCAGCGACGGCGATCAGCTGCTTGGTCTTCTTGTCGAGCGCCCCGTCGGCGAACACCTGCCTGCTGAACTCCTGAAAGGCGTCGTGGATGCCGGGAGCCAACTGCTTGCGCCGTTCGGCGGTCTCGGCGTTGGCGGGCGGGTAGAGAGGCTGAGTCATGGCGTCGTCTCCTCTTGAGCTCCAAAGCGTGCGTGACCGTCTGTCCATCACTCTGTATGCGTCACCGGCCTGTAGGTCCTTACGGGCCGCGGAGAGCCGCTGCCCCTCACTCCAGGTCGAGTACGTCGCCCTCGCGGCCCAGCTCGACCCGACCCCGCCCGCCATGCTTGGCCCAGCGTTCGGACGCCTCACTGCCGAGAGCCTCGAGGAACGCGTCGTCGTGCCAGGGGTCGTGGTGCATGAGCAGCAGTCGCTGAGCGTCGCAGCGACGGGCGAACGCGAGCGCGTCAGGGAGGCTCGAATGGCCCCATCCGCGGTGCGCGGGGTACTCACTCTCGGTGTACTGGCAGTCGTGGAGCAGGAGGGACGCGCCGTCGGCGAGCCCGTGTCCGGAGAGCCAGTCCGTCGGCGTGCTTGCGAGGTTGTTCCCGAGCGCGGGTTCGTGGTCGGGCAGGTAGCAAAGGCTGGTTCCGTTCTCGCTCAGCCTGAAGCCGAGTGTGGGGCCGCGGTGCGAAACCAGGGAGGCGCTCAGCTCCAGCCCGTCGATGCGCCAAGGCTCCGACGGGACGTCCCGGAATGTGACCCGGGCCGGGAGCTCCCCGATCTCGATCGGCGACAGCGGATTGGATATGTAGCGGGCGAGGCGCCTGCGCAGCGCCCGCCCGCCCGCCGGGGGGCCCCAGACGGTTATCTCGGTGTCGGGGTCGAAGAAGGGGGCGAAGAACATCAGACCTTGGATGTGGTCGAGATGCAGGTGGGTGAGGAGCACGTGCAACCGCCGGCACCGCCCGGCAAGCGCCGCCCCCAGCTCGCGGATTCCGGTACCCGCGTCGAGGACGAACTCCGATTCCCCGGTGCTGACTTGCACGCAGGAGGTGTTGCCGCCGAAACGCTGGGTCGCCGGTCCCGGGACCGGAACCGAGCCACGGACACCCCAGAGCTTGGCGCGCATCAGCTCGTGCCGTCAGCATCGTCCGGAGCGACCCAGAAGAAGACCATGGCACCGTGATACCCGGCGGGCCCGAGCAGCGGGAGCGCGCCGGCCTCTACCTCAAGCCGCCCGCGCTCGCCCCGGACTCTGAAGCGGCCATACGCGGGTCGGCCCTCCCGTACCGCCACCGCCAGTGGGAGTTCATCGACCGCCAGCGGGTTCCCATGCTCGTCGCTTGGCCCGTACTTGGCGTTCCACTGCCGGCGGCTCATGGTCCCGATTTCCTCGAACGGACTGCCTACGACCTCCGCCGCGGAGTCGTTGTAGAAGACGATCCGGCCCTCGACGTCGACAAGGAGTGCGGGCAGGGAGACGATCGAGACGAGGTTGCGCGCCAGGATCAGCTCGAGCGGCTGCTCTCGGTCCTCGCGTTGGCTCTCATGTCCTTGCCTCATCACCTGTTAGCTCGCTTTCGCCGCCTGGTCTTACCTCTGGCCGGGCCGGGGCGGGAGTGGAACATCACCCGGCCAACGAGCTAAAGCCCCCGACGATGGCTCCGTACGCGATGTGCGCGGCGAGGCTCACGAGCGGCGTCTGGGGCCCGTAGTTGAGCATCAGGAAGCCCGGCGGCTCGAGCAGCGCGACCGAGGTGGCGGCCGTGGACGGTGTGCCCATGCGCGGGTGGATGAGCGGGAGCAGCGTGTTCACGAGCGCGGTCCCGGAGAAGAGGCCGTGCGCGAGCCCGAAGGCCGCTCCGAGCCACCATCCGGCGCGGCCGATCGCGAGGAAGATCAGGTAGTAGATGAGCGCGAACGTGAGCCCGGCGAGGAAGTGGAGCATGTAGCCGAGTGCCTTGGCGCGGGTCCGGTCGCTCGAGAAGGCGGTGCCGAGCAGGAACGGGAGGTCGATGCGCGTCAGGTTGGCCTCGTTCGCCGCCCGCAACGCGGTCGTCAGGACGAGCGTTCCGGCGAAGCCGCCCGCGACCGCGCCCCAGAGGCTCACCGTTCCCGGCGTCCCCGCCCGGCGATGATCTGCCGGCGCTCGGCCAGGCGGTTGGCGCGCCGCAGCTGCGCCTCACGTTCGCGCCGCTCGTCCGTCGGGGACTTTGCGGCGAACGGGGGTACGGCCGCGGGCCGCCCCTGCTCGTCGATCGCGACCATCGTCAGATACGCCGAGCTGGTGTGGCGTCTCTCGCCGGTGAACGGATTCTCAGCCTCGACGCGGACGCCCACCTCGATCGACGTGCGCCAGACCGCGTTCACGCTCGCGGTCAGAGTCAGCAGCTCGCCGACATAGACGGGGTGCAGGAACGTCACGCGATCGACGGCCGCGGTGACGACCCGTTGGCGGGCATGTCTGATTGCAGCAAGACCAGCCGCCTCGTCGCACAGCTTCATCACCGTGCCGCCGTGGATGTGACCCGCGTTGTTGGAGTCGGTCACGTCCATCCATTTCACGAGGGTGGCGCGCGCTTCGCTCATCTGTCGCTCCGTTCGCCGATCATGCTCTGTGAAACGTCTTGGTTGCCCGCCGCTGCGATCGCGAGCGCAGCGCTGATCAGCGCCAGGTGGCTGAGTCCCTGCGGAACATTGCCGAGAAAGGCACCGGTGGTTGGGTCCATCTCCTCGGCATAGAGACCGACGTCGTTGGCCAGCCCGACGAGCTCGTCCATCAGCTTCACGGCGTCGTCGACTCGTCCGGTGCGGGCGAGCGACTCGACGAGCCAGAACGAACACGCCATGAAGGCACCCTCGGGGCCCGCGACGCCGTCCTCGCCGCTGTAGCGGCGCACGAAGGGCCCGTGCGCCAGCTCGCGCCGCAGCGCGTCGATCGTGCCGACCCAGCGCTCGGACTTCGCGTGTCCGTAGGAGAAGAGGACGCCGAGCAGCAGGCTCGCATCGAGCTCGCTGGAGTCGGCGGAGCGGACGTAGCTTCGCTTCCACTCGGAGAAGCAGCGCGTCTCTACGAACACGCGGATCGCCTCCGCCTCGTTGCGCCAGCGCTTCGCATGGCGATCGGGGATCAGGCGCCTGTCGGCGAGCTTGAGTGCGCGGTCGAGCGCGATCCAGCACATCATCTTCGACTGGGTGAAGTGCCTCTCCTCGCTTCGCACCTCCCAGATCCCCGCGTCCGGTTGCCGCCAGATGTCGCAGACGAGATCGGCCACCTCGGCGAGCCGGCGAGCGACGTCGCGGTCGATTCGATGACCCGTGGTCGCGTAGAGCCATGCGGTCTGGAGCAGCTCGCCGTAGGTATCGAGCTGGTTCTGGGCTGCCGCGGCGTTGCCCACACGCACCGGGCGCGACCCGCGGTAGCCGTCGAGGGGGAGCGTCCGCTCGGGCGCGTGCGCGCCCCCATCGAGCCTGTAGAGGACCCGTAGACGAGGGTGGGTGAGCTGGGAGGCGTGCATCAGCCACCAGAAGTAAGCCCGCGCCTCCGGCGCGCAGCTCAGCCCCAGCAGCGCGTTCAGCATGAACGCCGAGTCGCGAACCCAGCTGAAGCGATAGTCCCAGTTGCGCCCGCCGCCGACATCCTCCGGCAGCGAGGTGGTCGCGGCCGCTGCGAGTGCTCCCGATGGGGCATGGACGAGGAGCTTGAGCGCGAGCGCGCTGCGGATCACCGACTCACGCCAAGGCCCCGGGTAAGTCAGGTCATCGCTCCAGCGCCGCCATATCGAGCTAGTCGCCTCGAGTCGCGACTCCAGCTCGTCACGGGCGGCGATTACGAGCGGCTCCTGGTGCGTGGCGCACAGAGCGATCAGGGCCCGCTTCCCCTCACGCGCCTCGAACCGCCCGCAGATCACGCCACCCCCGGCCTCAGGCACCCCCGCGTCGAAGGAGCAGACGGCCAGAGCGTCGCCCCCGGCCGTGGCGACCGGCACCCCGGCGCGCCAACCCATGCGGGTCTTGACACCGGCGTAGCCGAATCGAGGCTCGACGCTCCACGACATGGGCACGTGGCCGGCGAGGCCCTCGACGCGGCGCGAGAGCTCGCGCAGCGGTCCCAAGCCGCCGGCGGTCAGCGTCATCGCGTCGGTGACGCGCACCCTGCCGGTGTCCGTCGCGAAGGTCGTCTCCAGCACGTTGGTCCCGGGCACGTAGCGGCGCTCGGTCGTATAGGGCGACTGGGGTGAGAGCGCGAACCGCCCGCCGCGCTCCGCGTCGAGGATGGCACCGAAGGCACTTGGGGAGTCGAGCTCGGGCAGCGGGAGCCAGTCGACCGAGCCATCGCCGGCGACGAGGGCGACGGTGCGTCCGTCACCGATCGCCGCGTATGAGCCGATGGGCGCGTAGCCGCCGAATCGCCGCAACATGCGCGCTCGCGGTCAGACGCCGTGGTCTGTCGGCTTCATCGTGTTGGTCCAGGTGTCGTGCGGGCACGTCGCGAGAATGTGGTCCGACGCGAAATGTGCGGCCGTTTGCGCAGATGATCGAGGCAGAGCCCGGCAGAGCAGGCGCGACACAGCGCGACCGCCGGTCGATCGACGCCTCGTTCGGAACATGAATAGCACTGCATGTCAGAAACTCCTTCCGTGGGTGGGTCTCGGGCTCGGACGGGCTTCGGCGCGATCAGTGAGAACAGGTAGGCCCTCCGGAATGACGCCTTCGAGTTCTGTATCGATGGCGATCGCGTGCGCGTCATGCGGCATGACGTCATAGGCCTCACCGAGCTGACGGCTGAGATAGGGCGCGAGATGCCGGCCGGCCAGCTTGGTAGGCGGCCACCACAGGGCTCGTCCGGAGATGGTGGAGTCGTCCCCTGCCGTCCCGCTGATGTCGGAGCGCAGATAGCGCGGCGGCCCGCCGGTGAGCAGCACCCCCCTCAGGATCGGCCGAAATGGCCGCGGGTCGATGTCGATCCCGACGGATGCCGCGATCGCCTCGGCGACGGCATCGGCCTGCTGGGCAGCCAGGCCACCCTGCTTGACGGGAAAGCTGGTCGCGTCCCCGGCGACGAACACATCTTGGAGGTCGGGAACGCGGCCGTGGGCCTGGGCCGGGATGAACCCGTCGCGGTCACAGGGAAGGCCGCGCAGGCGCGGGCCGGCGAGTCGTGGCTCGGTCACGACGCGGTCGACCTCGATGCTCCGGTCGCCCGGAGACATGTCGAGCCATCCGGGACGCCGCATTTCGGCGTAGCTGGCCGTGTGGAGCATCACTCCGTTTGCCTCGAGGAGGTGTCGGATCGCCGCGCTGGCGCGGGGTCCGAAGATCGCCAGCGGCTCCTCCTCAGGCGTGATCAGGCTGAGCTGGACCTCGAAACGATTCATCGCGGCGCGGTCCGCGGCCGTCATCAGCGCCAGGTCGTAGAGCGGCAACGGCCAGCTCGGCCCAGCCGGCCTGACGAAGGCGAGCTTGGACACGCGACCGTGGTGGAGATGGTCGAGCAGCAAACGGAAGTGGGGGCCGTCGCGACCTCCGCGATACACCAACGGGTACGACCCGTCCCGATGGGTCAACGAAGCTGGGGCCCCCCGCTCCGGACGAGCGCCCAGCGCGACGACGAGCCTGTCATAGGCAAGGCGCGCGCCGCCCCGGGTGACCGCCACCTTCCGCCCACCCTCGACATGGTCCAGCCTCTCGCGAAGCCAGCGGGCATGGAACTCGGCCGCGATCCGCTCCAGCCTGATACCGCGAAAGCGTTTCCGCTTGAACGGCTGTTCCACAGACATCGACCGGTTCAAGAACCGCATTTCGGGTGCCAGGATGGTGATGTCGACGCGGTCGCCGGCCATCGCCCGCAGCGCCAGCAGCGTCTCCAGGCCCGCAACCCCCGCGCCTGCAATGAGCACCCGCGGGCGGCGTGGGCGGCGTGGGCGGCGGACGCCCTCGCCGCTCACGGCGTTGCGATCAGCGAGTGGAGCTTGGACTCGATGCAGCTCAGCAGCTGGTCGTAGGAGTCGCAGAAGGCCTTCACACCGTCGCGCTCGAGCTCGCTCGTGATCGTCTCCAAATCGAGGCCTTCCGCCGCGGCGTCCGAGAGGACGGCGCTCGCCGCGCCGGGGTCGGAGTCGAGGGCCCGCTCGACGTTGCCGTGCTCCGCGAACGCGCGCAGGGTCTGTTCGGGCATCGTGTTGATCACGCCCGGGGCGATCAGCTGCTCGACGTAGAGGACGTCGGAGTAGCTGGGGTCCTTTGTCCCGGTGCTGGCCCATAACGGTCGCTGGGGCGCTGCGCCGGCGTCCTGCAAGGCCTCCCAGCGCTCGCCCGCGAAGCGCTGCAGGTAGCGCCCGTACGCGACGTGGGCGTTGGCGATCGCGACCCGGCCGCGAAGCGACGAGTTCGGGGGCAGCGCGGCGTCCGCTCTGGCATCGACGCGGGAGACGAAGAACGAGGCCACCGAGGTGATGCCTGCGATCGGATCGCCGGCGGCGGCCCGCCGCTCGAGACCGCGCAGGTACGCCTCGATCACCTCTTCGTAGCGCTGGACAGAGAAGAGCAGCGTCACGTTGACGTTGACACCGGCCGCGGTCAGCTCCTCGATGGCACGGACACCCGCGAGAGTCGCCGGCACCTTGATCAGGACGTTGGGCAGGTCGAGCCGCCGCCAGAGGTCGACCGCCTGGGCGATCGTCGCCTCGGCATCGTCGGCGAGGTCGGGAGTGCACTCGAAGGAGATGAAGCCGTCACCGCCGCCGGTGCGCTCGTGGACGGGACGCAGGATCGCGGCCGCGCGGCGGACGTCCTCGAGGGCCACGGCGAAGAAGAGCTCCCGGAGATCGCTGATGCCGTCCGCGACCAGCGAGCGCAGCTGGTCGTCGTATCGGTCCGAGCCGGTGATCGCCTTGGCGAAGATCGTCGGATTGGAGGTCGCACCGCTGACGGCGTACTTCTCGACGAGCTTCGCGAACTCGCCGCTGTCGAGCAGATCGCGCGAGAGCGTGTCGAGCCAGATCGACACGCCGGCGTCGTGCAGTTCTCGGAGACGGTTCACTTCGCCGCCCCTTCCTGATGAGGGGCGAGCTCTCCGAGCGGCACGTCGATGTCGGCAAGGCCCCGGTCATCGACCTTGACGCGATCGCGGATCAGGCGCTGGATCGGGTCGGTGACGTCCCAGACGTTGACGTTCATGCCGGCAACGACGTGGTCTTCGACCAGCCAGAAGGCGATGAACTCCCGGCTTGCGGGGTCGCCGCGGAAGACGACCCGGTCCCAGGCGCGCGCGAAGCCGGAGTACTCCATCCCGACGTCGTACTGATCGGAGAAGAAGTAGGGGAGGCGGTCGTAGGCCTCTGCGCCGCCGAGCATGTTGCGGGCGGCCGCCGGTCCCTGGTTGAGCGCGTTGGCCCAGTGTTCGATGCGGATCCGCTCGCCGTAGAAGGGATGGTGGGCGTTGGCGACGTCGCCGGCGGCGAAGACGGCGGGAGCGCTGCTGCGAAGCTGCTCGTCGACGAGGATCCCGTTGTCGACGGACAGTTCCGCCCGTGCCGCAAGCTCCGTGCGCGGCTCGACACCGATCCCGACCACGACGAAGTCGCACTCGAGCTCGCGCCCGTCGCTGGTGCGGACGCGCTCGACAGCGGCGTCTCCCTCGAAGGCCTCTACTCCGGTGCCCAGCAGCAGCTGTATGCCATGGTCGGCGTGGATGTCGCGGTAGACGGCGCCCACCTCGGCGCCGAGCACGCGCTCCAGCGGAACGGCGGCCGGATCCAGCACGGTGACCTCGAGGCCGCGCTGGCGAGCGGAGGCGGCCACCTCGGCTCCGATCCACCCGGCCCCGACCACGACGACCGCCCCCCCGCGGTCGAGCCTCTCGCGCAGGGCGTCCGAGTCCTCGACGCTGCGCAGATAGAGCACTCCGTCGAGCTCGCCACCGGGGACCGCAAGCCGTCGCGGCTCGGCCCCGGTGGTGAGCAAGAGCCGGTCGTAGCGCAGCCGCTCGCCGTGATCGAGCCCAACCTCGCTGCTCGAGGTGTCCAGGCTCACGACCCGGCGACCGAGCTGCAGCTCGATGTCATGCTGGGCGTAGAAGCCCTCCTCGTGGACGTAGATCTTCTCGCGCCCGGCATCCCCGCGGAGGTACTCCTTCGACAGCGGCGGGCGTTCGTAGGGGCGCTCGTGCTCGGCGCCGATGAGCACCAGGCGCCCGTCGAAGCCCTCGGCGCGCAGGGTCTCCGCGGCCTTGGCACCGGCCAGGCTGGCACCGACGATGACGAAGGTCTGCTTTGGGGTCATGTGGGCATCCTCCTGGTCACGGTCGTCGAGCGGGGTGTGGAGTTCATGTAGTTCTTAGCGACGCCGGAGCGCGATCTCTTACGTGTTGGCCCAGCCGTACCGTCGTGCTGCGGATGCCCCGGAGGGACATCCTCAAAGACGGGCGAGTGGCGTGCCGGTGCTGCCGCATCCCGCCGTCCGGTTCAGCCGTCACGCAGCAGCTCCGCGAGTACGACCGCGTTGTTGTGCTCGCGATCGCGAGCTGCGTAGACGAGCGTCACCGGCCCGCTGCGTGCGCGGCCGCGCAACTCTTCGACGCGCTCGCGCTGGCGGTTCAGCTCCTTGCGATAACGGGTGCCAAACTCGTCGAATCGCTCGGGGATGTGGTCGAACCAGCGGCGCAGCTCGTCGCCGGGCGCGAGCTCGCGCGCCCACTCGTCCAGCTGGGCGCGCTCGCGGGACACGCCGCGTGGCCAGATGTGGTCGATCAACACCCGGTAGCCGTCGTCGATCTCGGCCACGTCGTAGATGCGCTTCGCCCGCACATATACGGCCACCGGATCATGCACCCGAGTATGTGACGACGCGGCCCCAGAGGCTCTTGGTGCCCCAGATCCCGCGGCGCAGACACTCCAGCTGGACGATCTGGCTGTGATCGACGAAGAGGTTGACCTCGGGCCCGTAGTTCTTGATGTACCAGCCGAAGACCTCGGGATCCGCGGCCTCGAACATGACCTTCTCCAGGCCCAGCTCGCGGGCGATCGCGGCGACCACGTCCGTGCGCCAGGTCGTGACTTCCTCGGTGATTCCCTCAGACTCGATCATGATCATGTACGCGCCCGCGTCCAGGCAACGGCGGGCGAGGTCGATGGCGAAGCCCACGTCGCGGGTGCCCTCCTGCTCGAGCTCCTCCGGCGTGGTTGCTCCGCCGGCGCCGAACTGGATCCCTACCTCGGGCTTGGCCTTGAGCCCTGCACGCTGGACGCGCTCGACCAGACGGATGATGTCGTCGCTGGGAATGCTGATGAAGCCGGCCGAGACCTCCAGGATGTCGAAGCCCAGGCGCGCGACCTCGTCGATGTAGAGGTCGACCGCATCGGGGCCCTGGGTCAGGACGTGCTCGATGAACCCGCCGGTGGAGACCAGGACACCGTGCTCGTGCGCGACCTCGATGAGCTCGCGCAGCGGCCGCTCGGGCATCAGCGTGAACGAACCGCCCGCGAACTTGAGCGCGTCCACGTGCTCGCCCATCGTCTCGAGCACGTCGCGGAGATAGCGGGGGCCCATCACCGAGTAGTAGGGGCCGCGGATCTCGGTGACCCCGCGCGTCCGGGGCTTCGCCGGGCGCCCATTGGCGCGTAGGAAGGGAAAGGCAAGCTCGGCGGTCCGGGTCGGCGTCTGCGGGGTCATGTGCGTCTCCTTGCTGTCGATTCGAAAGTCGGGGCGGTGGCCAGAAGCCGCGTCAGGTCGTCCACGGAGAGCTCATCCAGCTCCCCCACCGCGTCGCGAATCTGCCCGCGCAGGGTGGGTTCCACATGGGGGGCGGCGAGCCGGTCGAACTTCGCCGTGACCGCGTCCCAGCCCATCGGCCGGGTGTGAAAGCCCTCGTAGTCGTGCTGCTCGCGCTCGAGCGTGCGCCCGTCGCGCAGGCGCAGCCGCACACGAGCGCTGTGTTCCTCCGGGAAGCGCCGCGAAAGATTGGGATCCGGCCGCACCTCGACGCGCCGCAGCAGCGCCTGCACGTCGTCGGCGGCGATCCGCTCGGGCAGGTACTGCTCGGGCAGCACCTGCCCGTCGAGCAGCGCGACCGCGAGGAGGTACGGCAGCGAGTGGTCGGCCTCCTCCTTCGAGCGCACGCATCGCTTGTCGCCCTCCTCGCCGCCGCCGATGATGTCGAAGGCCACCTGGAAGGTGTCGAGTTCGATCCGCTCCACGTCGGCGCCTGTCACGCGATGCTCGGCGCGCAGCGCAAGCAGCGCCTCGATCGCCGACTGCGAGTGGATCTCGGCGTTGAATCGCTTGAGGATCGTCCGCCGCACCGACTCCAGGTCCTCGTCTTCCCAGTCGATCTCGAACGGCCCCGCGATCGCATCGATGAAGCCCTTGTTGCCCTCGAAGACCTCGCGCGGCCCGGTGACGCCGCGCATCGCCAGGAACGCCGCGTGCGTTGCGCCGAAGGCAGCGGCCGGATAGGCCAGGCCCTTCCAGTGCGACAGATCGCCGGTGCGCGTCACGCGCAATGCATTCAGCGAGGTGCCGGCGATCGCGATCGCGTCAGCGGTGCGCCGTTCGTCCAGGCCGAGCGCCCGCGCAGCGCCGGCGGCCACAGCGTAAGCACCCTGCGTGGTGTGGTCGAAGCCCTTCGCCCGCACGGGCGCCGCCTCGGACAGGCGGATCTGGACCTGATACGCGAGCGCGAGCGCCGTCAGGAGTGTGCGACCGTCAGCGTGCGCGTACTCGGCGGCGGCGAGCACCGGCGCGAGGTTGTCGCTCGGATGGCATGTCTCACCGGGGGCGAGATGGGAGTCGTTGAAGTCCAGGTAGCGGACGAGTGCGCCGTTGAAGAGAGCCGCCCGGTCGGGTGCGCTGCTGCCGCCGCCTATCAGCGTCGCCAGTGGCGCTCCGCCGAACTCCTGCACCTGCTCACGAACCATTGCCACCGGCTCGCCGTCCATGGCACCGAGCCCTACGCCGAGCGAGTCCAACACGCGCAGCTTCAGCTGCTCGCGCGCCGGCTCGGAGATGTCGTCCCAGGCCGAGCGGCAGACGAACCGCGCGAGCTGGTCGACCCGGGTATCCCGGCGGCCGGCGACCTTCGCTCGAGGCCGGTTCAGCCGGCCATCGAAGCTCAGGTCTTGCACGGGATCACTTCCTTCTTGTCGCCTGTCTCTTTAGTGCGTCGCAGCGCAGAGTCCTTACGCCGCGGCGCGACGCCGGGCATTCGACGTATGAGATCGCCGCGCCGCGATGCTCATGCACCATGACCCGACAGCCGCCCTCCGTTGCGTTCGTTCTCTCCGGCGGCGCCAGCCTCGGCGCGATCCAGGTCGGCATGCTGCACGCCCTCTTCGAGCGCGACCTCAAGCCGGACGTGATCGTCGCGACTTCCGCTGGAGCCATCAACGGCGCCTTCATCGCCAGCCGCCCGCAGACCACCGAGACGGCCGACGAGCTGGCGACGATCTGGCGCGGAGTACGGCGCGGGCAGGTCTTCCCCCTCAATCCGCTCAGCGGTCTGCTCGGCCTCCTCGGGTCGCGCGCCCACCTCGTTCCAGACTCGGGCCTGCGGCAGCTCGTGGCCAAGCACGTCGAGCGCTACCGCCTCGAGCGCCTGCCGGTCCCGCTACACGTCGTCGCAGTCGACGTCGTGACCGGGGAGGAGCTGCTGCTCTCCACCGGCCCGGTCGTCGACGCCGTGATGGCCAGCTCCGCCGTTCCCGCCGTCCTGCCGCCAGTTCCGTGGGGAGACCGCGAGCTGATCGACGGCGGCGTGGCCAACAACACGCCGATCTCGCATGCCATCAGCCTCGGAGCCCGCGAGATCTACGTCCTGCCGACAGGCCACGCGTGCGCGCTGGAGCGTCCGCCCGGCAGCGCACTCGGGATGGCGCTGCACGCCCTCAGCCTGCTCACCCACAGCCGCCTGATCGCCGAAATCGAGCTCCACAAGGCCGACGCGAAGCTGATCGTCCTTCCACCGCCGTGCCCCCTCTCGGTCGCACCCATCGACTTCGGCCACGCTCCCGCGCTGATCGACCGCGCAGCACAGGACACGCGCGCGTTCCTCGACGGCGGCGGCGGCGAAAGACCCCCGATCCGCATGCGCATGCACCGCCACGTGGGGCAGGAGGTAAGAAGCCGCGCACCGGCGGCGCAAACTGAGCATGCGACCGGTTAGGCGACAGCCGAGTCGGAGCTCGGATGCGGAGCCGGTGGTCCTCTGGCGCGCTAGCCGCCTGCGCAAGGCCGGTTTGAGCCCGCGACTCGCCGACGCAGTTGCCCAGGACTGCGCCTACGACCTCCACGCCATCCTGGAGCTCGTGGACCGCGGCTGTCCCGCCGAGCTGGCGGTGCGCATCCTCGCCCCCATCGACGACCAGCGGCGGCCATGCTGATCGCGCGGCCGGGGCAGTCGATGAATGGCGGCGGCCGCCGTTTCGGTAGCGTCCCTCGCGCATCCATGTCCGGCTCCGGTGTCCCCGCTACGGAAACGCATCTCGACCTTGAGTCGCAGGCGTGGCTGGATCGCCTCAGCCCACAAAGCCCCGAGCGGGAAGTAGCAATCGAGGCTTTGCACGCGCTACTCCTCAAAGGCGCCCGGTTCGAGGTCAACCGCCGCCGCCGGACGCAACCACACTTGCGCGGCGACGATCACGATGACCTCGCGCAGCAGAGCGCCGACGACGCGCTCGTCGCGGTCCTGAGCAAGCTCGATGACTTCCGCGGTGACAGCCGTTTCACCACCTGGGCCTACAAGTTCGCCCTGTTCGAGGCCGCGGTCAAGGTCCGCCGCCGCGCCTGGCAGGGACGTGAGGTGCCGCTCAAGGACGAGAGCTGGGCTCCGATCGCCAGCGCTGACTCGACGCCCCACCAGGATGCCGAGACGAAAGAGCTCTTCGCGGCTCTACAGGAAGCGATCGAGAGTGACCTAAGTCCGCACCAGCGTGAGGTCTTCGTCGCCGCCACTCTCAACGACGTCCCCATCGACGTCTTGGCGGAACGACTCAACACGACCCGCGGAGCGCTGTATAAGACGATCCACGACGCCCGCCGCAAGCTGCGAGCGGCACTCGCCGCACGCGGGCTCGGGGGCGGCGCGCACACGGACAGCGCGACGCCATGACACCAGCAAGCCAAGCAGACCGCGACCGGCTCCTGATGCGCCTCCTCGGGCCGGCGGGACCCGAGCTCGCTTGCGATCAGTGCTTCGAGCAGCTCGACCGCTACGTCGAGCTGGAACTCGCAGGAGCGCAAGCCGACGAGCAGATCCCGGGCATGCGCGCGCACCTCGAAGGCTGCTCAGCCTGCGATGAAGACCACGAGAGCCTCCTTGCCTTTGTGGCTCAGCAGCACCCTCGCCGACCGACCTGATCCATCTCCATCGCTCAGGAGCGTCCGAGCGACGAACTCGCAGCGTGCGAACCGCGAGCGAAGTCCCTGCAAACGCGCACGATGTTCCGAGTCCAGTAGCGCGCCCGAGAGGAGTCGAACCTCTGACCTTCGGTTCCGTAGCTCCTCGGGGAGCGGGCGAGTACGTCTGGAAAGCGGCCGTAGCGTAGCTGCTCGTCTGGTTGGAACGGATTGGTTTGGCTGAGTGTGGGACGAATTTCGGGACGAGCTCAGCGGAGCTCGTGTCACGCGCGCGGATTGACGAGCTGATTACGTCGCTCGTAGGCGGCCCTCCACGCGGGCTTCGTGCGGTGTAACCACGGCGCCAATGCCAACCTTCCCCCGTGGGGAGCCGGCTAGTCGCGGAAGCGCTCGAAGACGCGCGCCAGGGTCTCGACGTCCTTCTCGCGCACGCGGTCGAAGAAGAGCCGCTCGACGCCGTCGAAGTGCGTCTTCAACGCCGCGCGGAGCAGTTCGAGTCCCTCGTCGGTGAGGCACGCGTTCTTGGCCCGCGTGTCCACTGCATTGGCCCGGCGCACGACGAGCCCGCGCCGCTCCAGCATGTCGAGGATCCGCGAGACCCGGCTCAGGCTGAGCCCGGCGGCGTCGGCGAGCGTGGTCAGGCGCAGCATGCGCCCCTCCGCCCGCGCCAGCCGCGAGAGCAGCTCGAGGCCGCTGATGCTCAGCTCGTGCTCGGCCTCGAGCTCCGCCTCGAGCGCGCGGGTGAGACGTTTGTGTGTCTCGAGCAGGCCGATCCACGCAGCGGCGTGTGTGTCCGACCAGCTGATGAGGCCATCGCGCCCCACGGGGTGCTTGCGCCGCTTGGCGGTCGTCGTTCTGTCGGGAGTGGCCATGCTTGCTACGGCAAGTATATGTTCGGGGCGATGGGCCGGCCCGGGCGGCCGCCGTGGCGGACACGGACGGGCTGCCCTCGAGCGTGCGCGCGCTGGTCGACGGCCGCCGACCCGGGGGCTGCGGCTGACCCGGCGGCCGCCGGCTCGCCGGGTTAGTTGCTAGCGCAAGCTTTCTGCTATATAGTTGTTTGCGGAAGCAACTACTACTCCCAGGAGGCATCCATGACCGACTCCACCACCACAACTGGCCTCGCGCAGGGCGTGTGGACCGTCGACCCGGCGCATTCGAGCGTCGAGTTCCAGGTCAAGCACATGGGCCTCGCCACCGTGAAGGGCTTCTTCTCCGATTTCCAGGGGTCCGTCGAGGTGGGCGAGGACGAGACGGTCGCGGCGTCCGGCAGCGTCCAGGCCGCCAGCGTCAACACGCGCGCCGCGCAGCGTGACGACCACCTGCGGTCGGCAGACTTCTTCGACGTCGAGAACCACCCGGAGCTGCGCTTCGAGTCGAAGGCGGTCGACCGGCTCGACGAGGAGACCTACCGGATCGTGGGCGACCTCACGATCCGCGGCGTGACGCGCGAGGTCGAGCTCCACGCGGTGACGCAGGGCGTCGATCAGGACCCGTGGGGCAACACCCGCGTCGGGCTCGAGGTGACCGGACAGATCGACCGCGAGGAGTTCGGGCTCACCTGGAACCAGGCCCTCGAGAGCGGCGGCGTGCTCGTCGGCAAGAAGGTCAAGGTCCTGCTCGGCCTGTCGGCCGTCAAGGCCTGACCCACAACCTCCCCGGAAAGGAGAGAGATCCAATGGACCCCGTTTACAACACCTTGATGGCCATCCCAGCCGGCCTCGCCCTCGTGATGCTGGTGGTGATGGGCAGGCGGCTCGCCCGCGACGAGACGGTGCACAGGCACGCGTGGGCCACGGCATTTGCCGGGCTTGGCTTCATCCTGACCCTGCTGGGCGCCGTCATGACGCTCACCTGGCCGCTGAGCGGGCCGACCGCCTTCGACAACATCGCCTTCGGCGAGCCGTCGCTGGCCCTGGGCGTCATCCTGCTGGCAGGCTCGTTCCTGCTCGGCGCGGACCGCTTCTGGCGTGACGCACCCGGCAGCGACGCCCCCGCGGAGCTCCGGCGCGAGTCGTGGCCGCGGCTGGCGACGCTGCTGCAGCCGCTGTCGTGGTTCGGCGCCGCGATGGGCCTCGCGCTGATCGCGATCGCCTTCGTCGGCCCGTTCTACGGGCCTTGGGAGGCGCCCCCGCAGGAGCCGATCTCCGGCGAGTTCGCCGACTCCCCGTGGCTGGAGAACACCTTCATCGCCCTGATGTATGCCGGCATGGGCGTCGGGGCAGTGCTGGTGCCTTTCGCGCTCGCCCGCCGCTCGCTCGAGAAGGCCGGTGGCCTGCTCAAGACGATCGGCGCCCTGTTCGCCGTTACCGGAACCGTCTGGGTGCTGTTCGGCGCGATGAACTACTACACCCACATCGGCCTGACCATCAACACCTACGAGGAGCAGCAGGCGCAACAGGCGCCGTAGCTCCGGGATGCACCGCAGGGGGCCGGGCTAGCGGAGCCGGTCCCCTGCGCGCGCCGGCACCAGCACCACCGGCCGCTCGGCGGCGTGCACCAGGCCTGCGCTCACAGAGCCGAGCAGGGCGCTGGTGAGCACGTTACGGCCGCGGGTACCCGTGACGACGAGGGCTGCGGCTCGTTCGCGACATACACGAGCGATCGTCTTGACCGCATCGCCCTCCTCCACGGCCAGGCTGACGTTGAGGTCGAGCTGCTGGCGACCCGGCTTCTTCCCGAGGGCGTCCACCGCTGCGGCGAAGAGCTCGTCGGCGAGCTTGGTATCGGGCCTCACGCCCTCGTCGCGGTCCCCGGCGGCGTGGACGAGCACCATGTCGCGCTCGAGCTGCGCGGCCAGCGCAGCGGCATGGCGCGCTGCCCGCAGGCTGTGCTCGGAGCCGTCGTAGCCGGCCACGACCGGCCCCGGCTCCTCAAGGGCGGCCTCCGGCGGCACCGCGACGACGGGGCAGGGCGCCCGTGCGGCGAGCTCGCTGGTCACGCTGCCGATCAGTGCGAGGTCGAGGCCCGCCCGGGCGGCCGTGCCGGTGACGACGAGGCGCGCGTCCCGTGCGGCGGCGAGCTGCAACAGGCCGGGCACGGGTCGGTCCTCGGGCAGCGCCGTCGTGACGTCGCCGCCAACCCCGCGCGCGGTCTCCTCCACCAGCCGGCCCGCCGCTTGACGAGCGTGGCTCTCAAGGTCCTCGTCGTACATCGAGGCCGCAGCCATCTCCCGCAGCGGCCGGACGCCGATACCGTCCGGATCGAACACGTGCGCCAGGACGAGCGGCGCCCGGAGGTCGCGCGCCAACCACGACGACGCCGCGGCGGCATGGCGGGCCACGTCCGTGTCCTCGAGTGCGCAGATGACCGGCCGCAAGCTCTCCATGGCCCGTAAGGTTGCCACCCTACGTGTCCGAGGACAGACCTGAGCTCGAGGGCGCCGGGACGGGCGGTGCGGGAACCTTGGGTGGGTCGCGTTCGCCGGCGCGGTGGCGGGGTTCGCGGCGTGCATGGTCGGCTGGCGGCTCGGGGGCGCGGCCGTCGGCAACGCCGAGATCATCACGAGCGCCGCGCTCGTCATCCGGTTTCTGCTCATCACCGCGCCGCTTTCTGGTCACGCGCTCGCGCAGGCCGCTCACGGTCGGGGCCAGGAAGACGAGCCGCTCTAGCATCAACTCGGAGGGCCGCTACGGCGCGGAAAGCTGCTCGAGCTCAGCCAGGCGACGATGCGCAAGCGCCACCGCCATCGCCCCCTCCCCGACCGCGCCGGCGACTCGCTTCGTGCTTCCGCTGCGCACGTCGCCGGCGGCGAAGAATCCCGGCACGCTCGTCTCCAGGGCGAATGGGTCGCGGCCCAGTGGCCAGTCCGGCGGTCGACGTCCGGCCTGCAGGAGATCCGGGCCGGTGAGCACGTAGCCCCGAGCGTCCGTCTGCACGCCGGCGCGTTTGGTCCATCCGGTGCGTGGGTCAGCGCCGATGCAGACGAACATGGCGCGGGCGTCGTGGCGCTCGGTCCTGCCGCCCGCGTCGACGACCGTCACACCACTCAGGCGCCCGGCGTCGGCCTCCACCGCCGCGACCTGTGAGCCCACGCGCACGTCGATGAGGGGACTCGCCTCGATGCGGTCCACGAGGTACGCGGACATCGACTTGGCGAGGTCCTCGCCGCGGACGAGCATCCTCACGCGCGCGCCCGCCTGCGCGAGGTTCAGAACGGCCTGGCCGGCCGAGTTGCCTGCCCCGACCACAACCACGTCGTCGCCGCCGCACTGCGCCGCCTCGCTGCGCCCGGCGTTGTAGTAGACGCCGCGCTCGAGCAGCTCCTCGAGGTCCGGAACATTCAGACGGCGCCACTCCATGCCGGGTGTCGCGATTGCGATCGTCGCCGTCACCGTCACGTCGCCCGCAAGGTCGAACCGGAACTCGCCGTCGGACGCGACGTCATGGCCGACGACGCCGCGCAACATCACGAGATCGGTGCCGAAGCGCTCGGCCTGACGACCGGCGCGGCGTGCGAGCTCGGCGCCGCCGATGCCGCCCGGGAAGCCGAAGAAGTTCTCGATCAAGGACGTGTACGCCGCCTGGCCGCCGGGCACCTCGCGCTCGACCAGCAGGGTCGACAGGCCGTCCGACGCCGCGTACACGGCCGCGGCCAGCCCGGCCGGCCCCGCCCCGACGATCGCGACGTCGTAGTGCGTGCGCGTCGGCAGCGTCTGCACCTGCCATGCGCGGGCAAGGTCCGCCGCGGTCGCGCCGGTGATGAGCTCCTCGCCGTCGATAACCACCGGCAGTGAGTCCACGGGCCCTGGTCCGTGCCGGCTGAGCATCCGCTCCGCGTCCCCCGAGCCCGCCTCGTACCACTCATACGGCTGCGCTATCCGCGTCAGGAAGTCCCGCACGCGGTAGTGAGCGGGATCCAGGCGATGCCCGATGACCGCGACGGTGGGCCGGGGCGGGCTCATGCCAGCACCGTACAGCCGTCCACCCGGCTAGCCGAACCGCTCCCGCAGGCCAGGCGCTACCTCTTCGCCCAGCCGACGCACGAAACCGACCGGGTCCTCGGCCGGGACGCCTGCGAGAAGCGTCGTGAACCCCAGGTCCTCGATGACCGGCGCGAGCTCGTCCAGCCATCGCCCGGGCGAACCCTCGAGTCCCATCACGTTGACCGCGCGGACGATCTCGGCCGGCTCGCGCCCCGAGCGCTTCGCCGCCTCGTCAATCGTCCGCTGGTTCTCCCGCGCGACCTCTGCACTCATGTACTTGCCGCCGAGACTGGGCAGCCACCCGTCGGCGAGCCGCCCCGTGATGCGCAGCATGCGCGGCCCGTAGGCGCCGAGCCATATCCCGATCGGATGCGCGGGAGGCGGGCCCGGCTTCGCGCCCCGGACCGCGTAGTGCTCGCCTTCGATCCGAACCGAGCCCTCGCCCGCCCAGAACGCGCGCAGGACCCCGATCGCCTCCACGAGCGCGTCGACGGATTGCTTCGGCGTCCGGCGCGGGCCGCCCATCGCCTCGATCCCCTCCCAGAACGCTCCCGCACCCAGCCCGAGCTCGACCCGACCGCCGCTGAGAACGTCGAGCGAAGCGGCGGCCTTCGCGAGCATGGCCGGCTGACGGAGTGGCAGGTTGACGACGTCCGTGACGAGCGCCACTCGGTCCGTGCGGGCCGCGGCGTAGGACAAGAGCGTCCAGGTATCCAGAAACCGGCGCTGGTACGGGTGATCCTGAACGCCGACGAGGTCGAGACCAGCCTGTTCGGCCGCAACGATCAGCTCGACGGTCGCCTGCACGTCACCCGCGTCGGGCACGACGAAAAGACCAACGCGGACGCGCATCGATCGAGCATACGCCCGCGAGACCGTGCCGCGATCAGGGCGTGTAGCGGTCGCGGCGCCGGGTAGGTCACGCACGACCCCTGAGGCGGAGGAACATGATGGAGATCACGATCATCGGAACAGGCAACATGGCGCGCGCGATCGGCACGCGCGCGATCGCCGGCGGACATGACGTCACGATCGTCGGCAAGGACGAGGCGAGCGCGCAGGAGGTCGTGTCGGAGCTCGCCGGGGCGTCGGGCGACGGTGGCGTGTCGGGCGCCGCCCAGGGAGATCCGGTCACGGGCGACGTGGTCGTCCTCGCGGTCTACTACTCCGATGCGCGCGACGCGGTCGAACAGCGGGCGAACGAGCTCACCGGCAAGATCGTTATCGACATCACGAACCCGGTGAACGAAAGTATGGATGCGCTCGTCGTGCCACCGGACGGCTCGGCGACGGACGAGCTTGCGAAACTCGCGCCCGAGGCGCGGTTCGTGAAAGCGTTCAACACGACGTTCGCGGGCACGCTCGTGGACGGCGAAGTGGCGGGCCAGCCGCTAGACGTACTGATCGCGGGCGACGACGAGGACGCGAAGCAGGTGACCGCGGCACTGGCGCGCGACGGCGGCCTCAACCCGGTCGAGGTGGGCGGCCAGGCCCGGGCGCGAGAGCTCGAGGCGCTCGGCCTGCTCCACATGGGCGCGCAGGCGCAGCTCGGGACGAACTTCGCGAGCGCGGTCAAGATCGTCGCCTGAGCGCAGAGGTTTGCCCGCAGGCATCCCGGGAACTGACGGCGTCGAGCGCGGACCGGTGGACCAATACGACTACGTCATCGTCGGGGCAGGCGGAGCACGACCTGATGGCCCACATCAAGTCGCGCCCCGAGATCGACCGGCCCGACATCCAGGTCGTGGTCACCCCCTTCACGCTCGACCTGTCCGGCGGGCTGGACGTGGCGGACTACCCCGGGATGTACGTGCTCGGGTACCAAATTCGCCCGACCACGCGCAGCTCGATCCACATCACCACGAGCGAGCACGGTGGCGCCCAGCGCGGTGCTGCTGGCCAGCGACCCGGGCGGCAACCTGTATGTGGGCCAGGTGCTCGGGCCCAACAGCGGCGACGTGATGCCCTGAGCCCGGTGGGTAGCGTCCCGCCAGGTGGCTACCCCGGACAAGGCAGAGGCGGCCCCTTCCCGGGCCGGCGAGGGACCGCTCAACCGCGCCATCAGCCGCAACGTCCTGTTGCTCCTGGTCGTCGGCGACGTCCTCGGGGCCGGTATCTACGCCCTGGTGGGCGAGGTCGGCGGGCGCGTCGGCGGTGCCATCTGGACGGCCTTCGCTCTATCGCTGGCCCTCGCGCTCTTCACCGCGTTTGCCTATGCGGAGCTCGTCACGAAGTATCCGCAGGCAGCGGGGGCGGCCCTCTACGTCAACAAGGCCTGGCGCAAGCCGCTC
Source organism: Thermoleophilaceae bacterium (assembly GCA_040901445.1). Lineage (GTDB taxonomy): Bacteria > Actinomycetota > Thermoleophilia > Solirubrobacterales > Thermoleophilaceae > JBBDYQ01. The sequence goes on from JBBDYQ010000002.1 coordinate 397,679, forward strand.
TTCACCTTCATGGTCGCCTTCACGGTCATGGCCTCGGGCCTGACCTCGGCGGCGACGCTCTCGCGCGGGTTCGGCGGCGACTACCTCTCGGTCTTCATCGATGCGCCCGTCGTCCTGGTCGGCCTGATCTTCATCGTGGTGGTCGCCCTGATCAACTTCCGTGGCATCGCCGAGAGCGTCCGGCTCAACGTCGTCCTGACCTCGATCGAGTTGCTGGGGCTGGTCCTCGTCGTCGTGATCGGGCTGGCGGCGATCGGCGACGGCGGGGCGGGCATCGACGCGGGGCGCGCCCTCGACTTCGACGGTGACGAGACCGTCCTGGCCGCGATCCTGGGCGGTACGGGTCTCGCCTTCTTCGCCCTGATCGGCTTCGAGGACTCGGTCAACCTCGCGGAGGAGGCGCGCGACCCCGGCCGCGACTATCCCCGCGCCCTGTTCGGCGGCCTGCTGATCGCCGGCACGATCTACCTGCTGGTAACGGTCGTGGCCTCGATCGCCGTCCCGACCGGTCGCCTCGCCGGCTCCTCGGGACCGCTGCTGGAGGTCGTCCAGATCGGCCCGCTGGGCATGTCGACCGAGGTCTTCTCGGCGATCGCCTTGTTCGCGCTCTCCAACGGCGCCCTGATCAACATGATCATGGCCTCGCGGATCGTCTACGGCATGGCCCGCGAGCGCATCCTGCCGCCGCAGCTGGGCCTCGTTCATCCCAGTCGTCGCACTCCGTGGGTCGCGATCGTGGCGACGACGGCGATCACGATGGTCCTGATCGCCTCCGGAGGCCTGAGCGACCTCGCCGACACCACCGTGCTGCTCCTGCTTGTGGTCTTCACCGCGGTCAACATCGCCGTGCTCGTCCTACGCCGCGATCCCGTCGCCCATTCCCACTTCCGCACGCCGACGGCGATCCCGGTGATCGGCGCCGTGGTCTCGGTTGCGCTGATGACGACCAAGGACGCCGACATCTTCCTCCGCGCCGGGGCCCTGCTCGCCTTCGGCCTCGCGCTGTGGGTCCTGAACTGGTGGCTGCACGGGCGCCACGTCGACCCCTACGAAACCGGACAGCTCGAGGTCGTCGAGCGGAGAGAGCTCGAGTAGCTGGGACCCTCGATATCCGCCCGGATATCATCAAGCACGATGGACATCGCCAGGGAACTCCGCCGAGCGCGCCGCCGGGCCGGTCTCTCGCAGCGCGAGCTCGCCGCCCGTGCCGGCACGTCGCAGGCGACGATCTCGGCCTATGAGTCCGGGCGCAAGCGGCCGTCGATCCTGGTGCTGGAGCGACTCCTGCGCACGAGCGGCGCAGAGCTGCGGGTGGTGGATGCACCGGGGCGCCGCAGCGTCGCGGATCTGGAGCGCAGCGGCCGCCGCCTGGCGGAGGTGCTGACGCTCGCCGAGGCGCTGCCCTACCGGCCGTCGCGCCGGCGGCGCTTCCCACGACTTCCGACCGGCACGGGCCGATGACTCTCGCCGAGCGGCTCGTCCTCCTGCACCGCACCTTCGCCGACGCCGGCATCCCGCACGCCTTCGGTGGCGCGATCGCACTCGCGTACTGGACGCTGGAGCCGCGCGGCACGCGCGACCTCGACGTGAACGTGTTCCTGCCCGCGGAAGCGGCCGCGGGCGTGCTCACGGCGCTGCCCTCCGGCGTGGACGTCCCCGCGTCGGCGCCGGCGGCGATCAGGCGCGACGGGCAGGTTCGCGTCTGGTGGGACGACACGCCCGTGGACCTGTTCTTCGACTATGCGCTGATCCACGGAGACGCCGCCCGCAATGCCCGCGACGTCCCCTTTGAAGGGACGACGATCCCTGTGCTCGGCCCGGTCGAGCTCGCGGTCTTCAAGGCGATGTTCGACCGTACCCGCGACTGGGCCGACATCGAGGCGATGCTCGCGGCCGCCAGCACCAGCCACGACGAGATCGCGGCCGCGCTCCGACCGATGGTCGGCGATGAAGATCCCCGCTGGGCGCGGCTCCGTGCCGCCGCCGACGGGGAGCGGACCTGATCGCTGGCTCCAGGGCGACGACCCGTACAACGATGCGCGGGCCGCGCTTGAGGGACTGGTCTCTGTCTATCTCCACCATGGACCGGTCCTCCGTGCGCTCGCCGACGCCTCAGGCGCCGACGCGCAGGTCGAGCGTGCGTACCGCGGGCTCGTGGAGGACTTCATCGCCGCCACCGCCCGGCACATCCGAGAAGAGCAAGCTCGCGGACGCATCGGACCCCTCGTCGACGTCGACGAGACCGCCCGCGCGCTGACCTGGCTCGACGAGCGCTACCTCTCCGAAGCCCTCGGCCGCGCCCCCCAGGGCGACCCGCAACTGGTCGTCGAGGTGCTTCACAACATCTGGATCTCCACCCTCTATGGGAGGACCTGAGCGGAGTCAGGCAGCGCGTTAGAAGCCTACCCGCTCGTCTGGTTGCAGCGCGTTGGTTTGGCCGAGTGTGGGACGAGATTCGGGACAACGCCTGCGCGCGAGGCCCGCAAGGGGCTCGTGGCTTGCCCACGCTCGTACTGCGCTACCGGCGTAGCGCGCGGCCCGCTTCCGTTAGCCTGCTCCGCCGTGCGGGGCCTGAGGAAGCTGCTGGCGGGGATGGTGGTCGCTGCGGCCGCCCTCCCCGGCACCGCGAGCGCCGCCCCGCCGGACGTGCGCGCGCAGATCGTCGGGGCCGTGGCGGCGCAGATCCCCGGCGCCGAGGTCCGCGGCTCCAGCTCCTCCCAGGAGCCCTTCGTGGGCGTACCGGCGATCCACGACCTGGCGGCCGGCCGCGCCGAGGTGATGCTCGACCCGGCGTTCTGGACGCAGATCGTGGGCAACCTGCTGGTGGACCGCACGGTCGTGCTGCCCAAGCCGGTCGACCTGGTCAAGCCGGAGATGTACCTGCCCACGGCGCCAATCGCCAATGGCCGTCATGTGTGGCCGCTGCGCCGCCATGAGATCGACCTCTCGGGCCTGCGCTACGAGTGGCAGGGACGGCAGAAGTCGCTGCGCGACTACATGCACTCCACCGAGACGGACATCATCGCCTTCCTGCGCGACGGCGAGATCATCACCGACCTCTATGCCAACGGCTGGTCGAGCGAGGTTCGCCACCAACCCTGGTCAGTCACCAAGTCGTTCGTCTCAGCCGTGGTGGGCATCGCTCTCGACGAAGGCAGGGTGCGGTCGATCGAGGATCCAATCGACCGCTACATCGCGGAGCTGCGCGGCACCGCCTGGGAGGGCACCACCATCCGCAACCTGCTCGAGATGGAGTCCGGTGTGCACTGGGACGAGGACACGCCGGTGCTGGCGGTCAACACCCAGGTCCAGCAATGGGTGCAGGCCGCGCTCGACCTCTACACGAACGGCGCGCTGGGCCAGGGACGCAACGAGTTCCTGAAGTCGCTCCCGCGGGTCGCGCCCCAGGGCACCAAGTTCTCGTACAACAGCGGCAACACCCAGGTCCTCGCATGGCTGATCGAGACGGTCTACGGCAAGCCGTTCAACGAGGTGATCAGCGAGAAGCTATGGCAGCCGACCGGAATGGCCGGCGACGCGCGGATCCTCACCGACCGCGCCGGCGACGCGATCGCATCACAGGGTCTCTACGCCCGCGTGTTCGACCTCGCGCGATTCGGCGAGCTGTTCCGCAACGGCGGACGCACCCCGGACGGGCGCCAGGTCGTGCCCCGGAACTGGGTAGGCCAGTCGACCGCCATGACCGAGCTCTCGCAGCAGCGCTACGGCTTCCAGTGGTGGGCAGGCCCCACGCCCGGCTCCTACCAGGCGTCCGGCTTCCAGGGCCAGAAGATCTCCGTCTCCCCCGCCCACTGCATGACCGGCGTGCGCCTCAGCCACACCCTCGGCGCCGACCTCTCCGACGGCTTCGACGTGGAGATGGGCGCCGAGGAATGGATCACGGTGTACCGAGCCGTCGCCGACCGCTTGGGCGCGTGCCCGCAGCCCGCCGCGCCCGCCGATGCACGTGCGCCCGGGCTGCGCGTGGCCGGCGGCTCCCGGCTCTCGCGGCGCGCCGCGCTACGCCGGCGCGCGCTGCGGCTCGTGCTGCGGGCGAATGAGCGCACCCGCGCCACCGTGCGCGTCACCGGCGTGGGCCGGCACCGGCGCACGACGCTGGCTCGCCGCACGCTCACGCTGCCGGCACGCACCACGCGCGTGTCGGTGCGGCTGACGCGCGCCGGTCGCCGCCTGCTGCGGGCACGCGGCTCCACGCGCGTGCTGGTCACCGTCACCGGCGGCGGCGAGCGGGCGCGGCGAACGCGCGTCGTCCGCTGAGCGGGCGGCCCGCGCGCCTCGCGTCGCAGCGCATACGATCTCCTCTATGACGGGCACCGCGGCGGCCCGGGTGGAGGGGCGTGGAGAGGCACGGCGGCGCGCCATCCTCGACGCGGCGCTGCGCATACTCGGCCGCGACGGTCCCGCCGGGCTCACGCACCGGCGCGTGGCGCGTGAGGCCAGCGTGCCGCTCGCGGCCACCACGTACTACTTCGAGTCGAAGGACGCCCTGCTCGAGGAGGCGCTGAAGCTGTTCGCCGGAGAGGAGGCCGCCCGCCTGCGCGCGCAGGCTGCGGCCATCGCCGAAGCCGGGCTGCTGACCCCCTCCGACCTCGCGTCCGCGCTGGCAGCCGTGCTCTCCGAGCAGCTGCGCTCCGAGGGGCACGAGACCGTCGCCAAGTTCCAGGTCTACCTGGAGGCCTCGCGACGACCGGAGCTGCGCGCCGCCGCCGAGCACTGGATCGCGTCGTTTGCTCGGCTGGCCGAGTCGGCACTGGCCCAGGCCGGCGCGCGAGATGCGCCGACTGCGGCTCGGCTGCTCGTCGCAGGCGTCGACGGTCTGATGCTCCAGCAGCTCGCCACGCGGGGACCCGCACCCGAGGTGGAACGCCTCACCGAGCACCTCGAAGCGCTGATCTCCGCTTTGCTCTCGGTGTGAACCACTGGTACGCTCGTACCAGATGCTGAGGAGAGGCTTCGTGACGGCGGGCGTGGCGGTGGCGCTGGCGCTGCCGGCGGCCGCGTCGGCCCATCCCGAGCGCCCGGTGCAGTTCCCGGACGGCTCCGGCGACTGGAGCAACTTTCGCAGCGACTTCCCGGAGTACCGGTCCCGCGGCCCGAGCCAGGTGGTGTGCAAGCCGGACTCGCGGCGGCGGATCGTGCGCTACTCCAACCGCCGCCTGCGCGCGAAGCTGCTGCGCGTCCTGCGCCGCTGCGAGTTCGAGCACATCCAGCAGGCGGTGAACGCGGCGAGCAACGGCGACCGCATCCTCATCCTCCCCGGGGTCTACCGCGAGGAGCCCAGTCGTGAAGTGCCCAACCCAGATCCACGCTGCGAGGACATGTACGTCCAGGCCGACGGCAAGGAGGTGATGACGCCGAGCTACCAGTACGAGCTCACCTGCCCGAACTCGCGCAACCTGATCGCCATCCTCGGTGACACGGACGGCGACGGCCGCTGCGACGCCAAGTGCAACCTCCAGATCGAGGGGCTCGGGCGGCGGGCGCGCGATGTGCTGGTCGAGGGCGACGTGCGCAAGACCAACGTCTTCAAGGCGGACCGCGCGGACGGCGTCTACTTCAAGAACCTCACGGCCCAGTACTCGGACTACAACAACTTCTACGTCCTGGAGACAGACGGCTTCCGCTTCGACCACATCGTGTCGCGCTGGTCGAACGAGTACGGCTTCCTCTCGTTCGTGTCTGACCACGGGATCTACGAGGACCTCGAGGCGTACGGCGCCGGCGACGCGGGCGTGTACCCGGGCTCCGGCCCGCCTACGAACGGCGAGCGCTTCGGGATCATCATCCGGCGCGTCAACGCCTACGGGAACCTCCAGGGCAACTCGGGCTCTGCGGCCAGCGGCACGCTGTACGAGGACAACCGCTTCCATCACAACGGCGTGGGCATCGTGGTGGACTCCTTCTCCACCGGGCACCCCGGCTCGCCGCAGGACCACGTCACCTGGACCGGCAACGAGATCTACTCGAACAACGTCGACTTCTTCACGCCCGAGCTCGACGAGTACTGCAAGAAGCCCTATGTCGAGCGCGACCCGAAGATCGTCTGCCCGGCGATCATGGTCCCGATCGGCACCGGCCTGCTCATCGCGGGCGGCAACGACAACCTGATCGAGGGCAACCGCATCTGGGACAACTGGCGCTACGGCGCGATGCTCTTCTTCGTCGAGGCGTTCTTCCGGGGGGAGCAGGATCCCGCGAAGACCTTCGACACCTCGCACCGCAACGTCTACCGCGAGAACGTCATGGGGATCGCCCGGGACGGCTCGCGAGCGCCGAACGGCACCGACTTCTGGTGGGACGAGGCCGGCTCGGGCAACTGCTGGAGCGGCAACACACGCCACGGCGGCGCGCCGGCTACGGGGGACCCGTCGCCGCTGCCCGAATGCCCGGGCTCGGACATCGGGTTGCCGGTGCAGCCGCTCAAGCACGCGTTCCTCGTACCGTGCGCCACCTGGGACCCGCAGACCAACACGGACCCGCCGGGCTGCGACTGGTTCCGCCTGCCGCCCAAGCCCGAGTGAGGCAGGCGCTCGCCGCCGCCGCGCTGCTGGCGGCGCTCTGCGGCGCCGGCTGCGGAGGGGACGACGACGCCGCCGGGGGCGGCCCGCTGGACTGGTCCGGTGCACCGCGAGTGGCCACGCCGCCCACGTTGCCTGACGAGCGTGTGCTCACAGGCCGGGTGGCGAACGACTCGCTGGAGCCGGTGGAGCTGGACGTCGCCGACCTGCGCCTGCTCGATGAGAGCGGGGAACGCGTGCAGGGCCAGGCGGTGTTCCTCAGCGGCTACGTGCTGCCGCCCGAGCCGCGCAATCGTGGCCCGGTCGAGCTCCCCGAGGGAGAGCGCCGCCGGCTGGGGCAGCTCGTCCGCATCGAGCCGGGCGGCGAGGCGCCAATCAGCGTGGCGTGGCGGATCGCCGGTGGGCGCGAGCCCGTGCGGCTCGACTACGGCGACGGGACGCTCGCGCTGCCTTGACAGCGGCGGTGTCGGCTAGCTTGCTCCCATGGCCACCGCGGTCGCTGGACCCGAGGAGCTGATCGCCGGGGGCACCCGGCCGCCCGGCGACGTACCCGACGAGATCTTCGGCGCCGCGCTGGCGATCTTCCTCTCCCCGCGCCGTCTGGACATGCGAGCGCTGGCGCTCGAGCTCGGCATCGGCCGCGCCACGCTGTACCGGCGCGCCGGCAACCGCGACAACCTCTTGGGCGCCGTGGTCTGGTACCTCACGCGCCGCGCGCTGGCGCCGGCGATCGACGCCGCGGCCGGCCTGGAGGGGCGCGAGCGGGTGGTGGCGATCGTGGACCGCTTCATGCGCTTCGTCCATGTCCAGCCCGCGCTCCACCGCTTCCTGGACGAGGAGCCGGAGGCCGCGCTGCGCATCCTGACCTCGAAGAACGGGCCGGTTGAAGGCGGCATCGTCGAGGCGCTGGAACGACTCCTCGCCGACGAGGAGGCGCGCGGCGCGCTGCGACTCACCATCGACCGCAGCACGCTTGCGTACGTCATCGTTCGGATCGGCGAGAGCTTTCTCTATGCGGACGTGATCGCCGACAATGAACCCGACGTCGCGCTCGCGGTCGACGTGATCGAGCGGTTGCTGCGTGCCAGCTAGGACACTAGCCGCCGGGCACCGGGTCGGTCCCGCAGCGCTCGAACCACGGCAGGCGCCCGAGCGGGGCGGCCACGTCGTGGTAACCCGGTCCGGTGCGCTCCTCGCCGGTCTCGCCGTGGCGCCAACAGCCCTCGGGGAACCAGACGCGCCGGGAGATCGCGCCCTTCTCCACCACCGGGGCCACCAGCACGTCGTCTCCGAGCATCCACTGCTGATCCTGCGCCCGGGCCTCGGGCTCGCCCGGCGCGGCGAGCCACATCGGGCGCGTGATCGGCATGCCGGTCGTCTGCGCCTGCTCCCACAGCTCGCGCATGTAGGGCACCGCACGCTCGTGCAGCCCGGACAGCGCATTCCAGCGCTCCACACCGTGCTCGAACTCCCACGGCATCTGGGTGTCGTTGGTGCAGCAGGAGTTGTGGAGGCGGAAGAACGGCGTGAGCGCCGACCACTCCATCCAGCGGGTGAACAGCTCCTCGTCGAGCACGTCGGAGGTGAAGCTGTCGAAGTAGCCGCCGATGTCGGTGGTGAACCCGTAGGCGCCGCCGACGGCGCGGTTGAGCATGTCCGTGGCCAGCGACGGCAGGCCGAGTGAGCGCTGCCAGTCGCCGGTCTCGTCGCCGGGGAAGTTGGCGCTCTCGTATCCCTGGGAGCCGGGATGGCGGACGCCGCTCTCGTCGGCGTAGCCGGAGAAGCCCGAGCGCGTGTACATCCAGATCTCGCCGCGGTCCGGGTGCTCGCGCTCGTACGCATCGAGGATCCGGCGCGTGGTCCGGTGGAAGAGGATCGGATAGCGGTTGTGCATCTCCACGCCAATGGACCCGTCGTGGAAGCGCATGTCCTCGGTCACCTGCTCGCCGAAGTCCTGCATGAAGCCGTGGAAGCCGAGGTCCAGCTGGCGGCGGATCTTGTGCCGCTCCCACCAGTGCACCGTCGCCGGGTTGGTGAAGTCGAGCAGGCATGCCGGGCCGACGGCCACGCCGATGAACGGGACGCCGCCGGGGGTGCGCGTGCAGTGGCCGCTCCGTACGGCGTGCATGAACGTGCCCTCGGGATCGAAGTTGCCGTCGTCGTTCACGTAGGCGCGCACATAGCCGACCGGGCGTATCCCGAGGTCCTCGAGCATCCGGTTGGTCTCACGCACCCAGTCGTCGCCGAGGCTGTCCCAGCTCTCGTAGGTGTACGCGTCGACCCGCACGCCCTCGGCCTGGATGCGCGCGATGTCCTCGCGGATCTTCCGGCGCTGGCTCTCGGGGTCGTCGGCGCCCTGCTGGACGTTGCGCTTGAGGTTGGGCCCCATCGCCCACTCGGGCGACACGGGATGCCGGCCCGTGATCTTCGTGAGCGACCGGATGGCCGTGGGCGCGTCCCCGACTGCCACGGTGTAGTCGAGCTCATCGGCGCGGACGGCCACCTGCCACGCGTCCGGCCGGTCCGCTGCCATGCGCCAGCGCGACACTTCCGTCTGGTTGAGCATGAAGCCGTACGGCCTGCTCGAGACGAAGACGTTCTGCACGTAGTAGGCCTGATGCGGGCCGTTGGGGAACAGGTAGCGGTCGCCACCGGCGCCGGGGATGAAGTCGACGAGGGGCTGGAGGGGGCCGGCGCCGAACGCCTCCTCCTCGACCCAGTTGTAGAAGTCCTCGCCGCGCTGGTCGATCGAGTTGTGCCGGCCGCCGAAGCCGTGGAAGGCCTCTCCCTCCTCGCTCCGGAAGGACTCCTGGAACGCGGCCACGACCTCGGTGTACGGCAGGTCGGCCCGCACGCGGAAGGCGGATCCCTCGTCGGGCGCGACGGTCACCGTGAGCACGTGCGCGGGGCTGGTGGTGGCGACTTCGAGCTCCACGCGGTCGCCGGCGGCGCGCGCGTCCACGACCTCGGTGGCGGCGTGCACGACCCCGGCGCGCACGCCGACCAGCATGTTCCCCGTCCAGAGGCCGCCCGGATGCTGGGTGGCCTTCTCGACGCCGAGCTGGAAGGACAGCGGCGCATAGTGCGCGTTCTCGGGGACGACCGGGAAGACCGACTCGTCCACGTTGGCCTCGGCGCCGGGCAGCGCGCCGTCGACGTGCTCGAGCACGGTGCCGCCGGAGGCGTCGACGAAGCTCAGCTTGAACGGCGCCCGCTGGACCACGGCGCGCGCCCCCTCGTCGTCGGTCACCACGATGTGCTCGGGCCCGATCTCCACGGCGGCGCCGGCCGCCTGCGGCGCGCCGAGTGCGAGCAGCGCGGCCAGCGCTGCGACGGCGATCCGGCGTCCTCCCACGAGCGAGACATTACGGGATCTGTCCCGAGGATGCAACGGCATCCGCCTTGGAAGGCGGCGGAGCCGGGGAAGCCGGCCCGGGGACGCACGCGAGCAGCTTGTACGTGAGGGCAGCCGGACGGTCACGGCGTCACCAGGAACCACTGCTCGCCGTCGCGGAAGCGCTCCCGGCCGTCCTTGAAGGTCGAGAGCACCAGATGCACGCGCTCGCCCGGCGTCGCGGGGGCCGTGAAGGTGATCGTGCGGCGCGCGCGCGAGCCCAGCGCCACCGCGACACGGAAGCCGCCCTCCTCGAGCACCGCGCCCGTGGGCGAGCCGCGCCGCAGCTGCCAGCGGACATCGACGTCCTCTCCGGCGAAGGTGTCGTTGAAGATCACCAGCTCCCGGTCCACACGGCGGCCGGCGCGGGCAGTGGTGGGCTGCGTGGGCGTCGGCCAGCGCCCCAGCGGGTCGCTGCGCTTGTGACGCTCCCAGTAGGCGGAATCCGCGACGAGCGTCGGGTGGAACCCCGCCTGGATGCGCTGGATCTGCGGGTTGCTCCACGGGTCGGGGAGGTTGTCCTCGCCGTAGAGCGGGACGGTGAGCTCCTCGGTGATGAGGTCGGTGCGGCGCACGCCGGGCACGACCGCCGGCCAGGCGGAGATCACCGCGTAGGGTCGGATGTCGGAGGCGTCCTTCTCGCGCATCTTCTGCGTGGCCGTGGCGAACCACGTGAAGCCCTGCGGGGTGGACGACAGCGGCCAGATGAACTCGCCGCGCCCGAACGGGCGATCGTCCCGCGGGTGCACGTCGTCGGTGTAGCCGGGCGCGATCATGCCGTTCTCGTCGAAGTAGTGCTGGTAGCTGGCGAAGTCCTCGTCGGGCAGCTCGTCGTAGGGCTCGGACGAGACGTCGATCGAAATCGGCCTCGTGCCGTCGTGGTCGCGGATCGTGTCGTACAGCTCGCGCTCGAACTCGAGCGAGTCGCCGCTGTAGAGGTCCGGCTCGTTGGCCTGGCTCCAGCGCACCACCGAGGCGTGGTTGCGGTCGCGCACCACCAGGTCCTTGGTGTGCTCGACGAAGTTCTCCGGGGCCTCGTCGAACGCCTGGCGCGACTGCGAGCCGCGGATGCCCGTCTCCCCGACGATCATCAGCCCCATCTCGTCGGCCACGTCGAGCATGTAGGGCGACGCCGGGATCTGGTGGATGCGCACGACGTTCATGTTCAGCCGCTGGTAGTTGTCCACCGCCTGCGGCCAGCCTCCGGTCGCCTCGGTCGGCGGCAGGAACCCCGGGAAGGTGTGGAACGCGTCGCCCTTGCCGCCATGATCGATCCGGTCGTAGCCGGCGCCGCCCAGGCTGTCGCCGCGGTGGTTCACGCGCACGCCGTTGAGCTCGTACCTGGTGCCGGCCTGGCGGAACTCGCGGAAGCCGAAGCGGACGCGGTGCGCTGCCTCGCCGGCACGGAGCTCGAGCTCGTGCAGCTGCGCGCGGTAGCCCTTGCGGTACGGCACGTTGGGCCACCAGTACGACTCCCTCCCCAGGCCCCAGCGCACGGGGCCGACCGTGACCGTGCGGGTCTCGCCCGCCGCCAGCGTCACGGTCCGCGCGGGCAGCGCCGGGTAGGCGAGGTCGCCGCCGCCCAGCGCGCCCTGCAGCTCCACCGTCTCGGCGGAGGACCCGCCGTTGCGCAGCCACACGTCCACCGCGAGCTCGTCGCGCTGCACCGAGGTCCGCACGAAGGCGTCGTCGATGAAGATCGCCGGGTGCACGGTGAGGCGCGCCCAGCCGAAGATCCCCTGTGCCGTGGACTCGGACCACTCCACGCCGGTGGGAACGAGGTACGTCGGCCCGATGTAGCCGGGCAGTATGGGCGTGTCCTTGCCGAGACCGGTGACGAGCCCCTGCCGGCCCTTGACGTGGATTCGCAGCTGGTGCGTGTCGCCGGGCGTGACGTGACCCGTGAGGTCCCACATCTGCCCGGTGTAAGAGGTGGTCTGCGTCCCGAGCTCGCGTCCGTCGACGAAGACGGTGGCCTGGTGGTTGACCGCTCCCAGCTCGAGGCGGACGACGTTCCCAGCGGCGCCCTGCGGGACCACGATCTGCCGCGAGTAGGTGGCCTCCGGGACGTCGAAGCCCTGCTTGTACCAGCCGCCGCCAGGCACCTGGATGGTCGTGGCGGCGCCGTTCTCCGGAGCGAAGTCCCAGGTGCCCGCGAGATCCACGGTCTCGAGCGGCCGCGGCCCGGACACACCGCTGAGGTCCGGCGCGGCGACCGCGCCGGGTGCGATGGCCAGGCCCGCTGCCACGACGGTCGCTGCGAGCGCGCTCCTCATGGCGCCACCACGAACCACTGATCCTCCTCCCTGAACAGCTCGCCGTGTCCGGGCTTCGACGCCGACAGCACCAGGAACGCCCGGTCGCCGGCTGCCGGTGCGGTGAAGTCGATCTCCCGGCGCACGCACTCGCCGAGCGGCACGGCCGCGGTGAACCCGCCCTCGTCGAGGACCAGGCCGTCCCCACTTCCCAGCCGCAGCTCCCAGCTCACGTCCACCTGGCGGCCCGAGAAGGTGTCGTTGAAGACCACCAGCTCGCGGCTCACCTGCGCGCCGGCGCGCAGGACGCCGGGCGTGGCCGGCCAGCGACCCAGAGGGCCCGACAGCTTCTGCTCCTCCCAGTAGCCGGCGTCGGCCACGAGCACCGGATGGAAGGCGTGTTGGTTGCGGCGCACCTGCTCGTTCGACCAGGGGTCGGGCAGGTTGTCCTCACCGTAGAGCGGAGGCAGGTTGTTGTCGGCGAGGTAGGAGGTGCGCCGCACGCCGGGGATCGCGGACCCCCAGGCGCCCGCCAGCGAGTACGGACGGACGTCGGAGGCGTCCTTCTCCCGCATCTTCTCCACCGTCGTGGCGAACCACATGAAGCCCTGCGGCGTGTTGTTGAGCGGCCAGATGAACTCACCGCGCCCGAACGGCCGGTCGTCGCGGGGATGGACGTCGTCGGTCCAGCCACCGATCGTGCCGTCCGCGTTGACGTAGTGCTGGTAGACGGAGAAGTTGCCGTCCGGCATGTCCTCATAGGTCTGCGACGTCACGTCGACGCTGACCGGCCGCGTGCCGTCGGCGGCCATCACCACGTCGTAGAGGTCACGCTGGAAGCTCGGCGGCTCACCGCGGCCGTTGGCATCCGGCTCGTTGGACTGGCTCCAGCGCACGACGGCCGGGTGGTTGCGCTCGGCCACGACCAGGTCGCGCATGTGGGCGAGCATGTTCTCGCGGCCGGCCTTGAAGTCCTGCTTGCTCTCCGAGCCGCGGATGGCGCTCTCGCTGATCAGCATCAGCCCCATCTCGTCCGCGACGTCGAGCATGTACGGCGACGCCGGCACCTGGTGGATGCGCACGACGTTGTAGTTCAGGCGCTGGTAGTTGTCCACGGCCTGCGGCCAGCCGGGGTTGCCTTCGCCCGGCGGCAGGAAGCCCGGGAAGGTGTGGAAGGCATCGCCCTGCCCGCCGTGATCGATGCGGTCGAAGATCGCGCCCGTCAGGCTGTCGCCGCGATGGTTCACCCGCACGCCGTTCAGCTCGTACGTGGTCCCCACCTGGCGGAACTCGCGGAACCCGAAGCGGTAGCGTGCCCGGCTGCCGCCCGCCTGCAGGCGCAGGTCGTGCAGCTGCGCCCGGTAGCCACGGCGGTACGGGACGTTCGGCCACCACCACGACTCGCGGCCCAGGCCCCACGCCACCGGGCCGATCGTCACCTTCGCGGTGCTCCCGGCGGGCACGGTGACCGTCCGTGACGGCAGGGACGGGTACGCGAAGCCGCCGCCGGTGAGCGCCCCAGTCAGCTCGACGGCCTGCGGGCTCGAGCTGCCGTTGCGGATCCAGACGTCGTACTCGAGCTCGTCGCGCTCCACGGACGTGCGCACGAAGGCGCCGGCGATGTGCACCGCGGGGTAGACGCGCAGCCGCGCGGAGCGGAAGATCCCCTGGGCTATGCCCTCCGACCAGCTGCCGCCGTCCGGAACCAGGTAGCCGGCGCCGAGCGCGCCGGTGGGGACGCCGGGGAGCGTGGGCGTGGCCGGCCTGCCGTCATCGGCGATGAGCGCCTCGCGGCCGAGCACCTCGATCGCCAGCTCATGCGTGCCGCCCGGCCGCACGCGGCCGCTCAGCTCGTGCGACTGCGACGTGAACGAGGTGGTCTGCGTGCCGACCCGGCGTCCGTCGACGAAGACGGTGGCACGGTGGTTCACCGCGCCGAGATCGAGCACGGTGACCTGGTTCTCAGCGACGTCCGGAACGGTGATCGTCCGCCGGTACACCGCCCGCTTGACGGTGCGGTGGCCCTGCTTGACCCAGCCGCCTCCCGGCACCTCGATGGTGGTCGGCCGGCCCCCGGCGGGCTCGAACGTCCATCGCCCGGCGAGGTCGACCTCGGCGAGGGCGTCGGGGCCGGAGACGCCGTCGAGGTCGGGGGCGGCGAGCGCGGCGCCCGGCGCTGCAAGCGTGGCAAGCGCCGCAGCGGCGGCGACGATGCGCGACCGCCTCATGTGACCACGGGCCTCCCCGGCGCGATCAGCCGGGTCATGACCTCGAGCGCCTGCTCGACGTCGGGCTCGCTGTCGGCGATCACGTCCGCGTAGAGGAAGCTCTCGCCGATGCGGACGATCACGTAGGCGAGCGTGGCGCTGTCGATGGTCAGCTCGAGGCCCCCGATGCGCTGCTCCTCCTCCAGCAGGCGTCGCTGAGCCTCGACGATGCCGCGCTGGACCGGGCCGTTCTTCGACGTGAGGATGCGCAGGGCCGCCTCGGGCTCCTCGTCGAGGAAGCGGCGGAACGATGCCTCGTCACACACGAACGCCATGAAGCGACCGGCCACGGCGAGCACGCGCTCGGCGCCGCGGAGCGTCACGGTGCGCTCGAGCGCATCCACCAGCGCCCGGCGGGTGAGGTACCAGATGACCTCGCCCAGCAGCCAGTCGCGCCCACCGGCCTTGCGGTAGAGCGTCGCGCGGCCGATGCCGAGCTGCAGAGCCAATGCCCGCATGTCGAGTCGCCGGCCCGCGAGGAAGGTCGCGAGCGCCGCCTCGAAGATCGCCGGGGGCACGGAGTCCGGCCGCTCCCCTCCGCCCTCGACGATGGGCGGCGCGGCCAGCTGCTCGGTCACCGCACGGCGGCCGGCGGGCGAAGCCCCGGCGGGGGCTCCTGGATGGTGCTGCCCTCGAGTCCGCACTGCAGCGACTTGCCGTAGAAGTCGGCGGCGCCGCGGAAGTGCTCGAGCATGCCGGGGACCTCGACGGCCACGGGTGCGAGCGCCATCCAGTTGCCGTTGGTCAGCAACGGGTTGGCCGACTGGTCGATGGTGACCTCGACCATGCCGACGCGGGAGTCCCACTCCTGCGTCGCGCCCTCGACCTCCTCGGTCTGGACCTCCTTCACGAACGGCCCGACATCGGCGACGGGCTCGTAGGTCCAGCTCTTGCCGCGGTACAGGGCGCCCTCACCGGCGAGCCAGTGCGCGCGCCAGGGCTCGGCCTCGAGCGCCGCGGCCACGGCGGCGTCGTCCTTGCGCCACCTGAGCGTGATGAGCGGCTCGCCGAGCTGGGTGACCTGGCCGAACGCGGTGTCGCCCTGCTCCTCGAGCACGATCCTGTCCGCGAGGATCTTCGGGTAGCCCGTGGCCCGGGAGACGGCGTAGAGCGCGACGTTGTCGACGGCGGTGGCGTTGTTGAACCAGCCGTTGCGGTCGCAGAAGCGCGCCCGGAGGTCCACCCAGGTCTCCATCACCCCGCCGACGGAGTGCAGCTTGATGTCCATCAGGGGGCGCTCGGGGTCGGTCTCGCCGGTGGGCGGCTCGGCGGGATGGATCGGCGCGCCGAAGAGCGAGTTGTAGAGCCCGAGGTCGGCCGGCTCCAGCACGAGGTTCAGAGAGTCCAGCGACGTGACCCGGATCTTCGCGTTCTCGCCCGGATCGATGGGCAGCGGCGACTGCGCCGTCGCCGGACCCGCCATCGCGCCCCCCAGCGCGATCGTGAGCGCGACGACGTGCAACACCTTCCCGAACCTGGTCCGCATCACGGCGTCTCCTCCCTTTAGCCATCCGCATCTGCTGCCGTCCTGTCCTGTGAGACACTCTAGCATGTGTGCCACCGCCCGCCCCGCTCGGGCGTGTTGCAGGACCGGCGAGACAGATGCTAATCTGCCTCGTCGTATGAGCGGGCGGCGAACCGAAGGAAGCAGACGGGGCATGCGCAGACTTGCTGCCGTCCTGGTGCCGGCCGTCCTGGCGGCGGTCCCGGGACCGGCCGTCGCGGACGCCTCAGCCACGGCGGCGCAGTGCGCCGGCCCGGCGCCCGGCGGCGAGTGGCCAGTCTTCGGCCAGGACTTGCGCAACTCGCGCGCGCAGCCCGGCGAGCACACGATCAACGCCTCCAACGCCAGCTCCCTCGAGCCCCACTTCATCTTCAACACGGAGGAACACGGCGCGGGCGTGGTGCACGCCACGCCCGTCATCGCCGACGGCTGCATCTACTTCGGCACCGGAGCCGCGCCTCCGCGTGGCCAGCCGCCCGAGGAGGCCACCAACAGCGCGTGGATGCACGCGCTCAATGCCGAGAGCGGTGACGTCGTGTGGCAGCGGAAGCTCGACGTGAACGACCCCGGGCTGCTCTGTAGCGGGATCAACGGCTCCACGCCGGTGGTCGGCGGCCGCGTCTTCGCTGTGGTCAGCCAGTCCGGCCGACCGTACGCCGTGGCGCTCGACCAGCAGACCGGCGAGGTGCTGTGGCGCAGCGTCATCGACGAGACGCCGCAGGTGTACAACTGCGGCGGCCCGGTGGTCTTCGACGGCCTCGTGCTCGCTCCCTTCACCGGCGACCAGACCGGCCCGGCCAACAGGGGCGGCTATGCGATCTTCAACGCGGAGACCGGCGAGCAGCTCGCCAAGCAGTACACGATCCCCGACGATGACTTCGAGGCGGGGTACAAGGGCGGCGGCATCTGGACCACGCCCGCGGTGGACGCCGAGCGGAAGTACGCCTACGCGGGCACCGCCAACCCCGACGCCGGCAGCCCCGAGCACCCCCGCACGAACTCGATCGTGAAGATCGACCTCCACCGCGGGCGCGAGACGTTCGGGCAGATCGTCGCCTCGTACAAGGGCAACCCGGACCGCTACGTCCAAGGTCTGGAGGAGACGCCCTTCCCGTGCGACCCCGACCACCGCCTGTCGCCGTACATCCGGTCCGTGCTGTGCGCGCAGATGGACCTCGACTTCGGAGCCTCGCCGAACCTGTTCGAGGGCCCGGACGGCGGGCTGCGCGTGGGCGCGGCCCAGAAGTCGGGCGTGTTCCACGTGGCCAACGCAGACTCGATGGAGCGGGTGTGGACGACGATCATCTCTCCGCCGGTCTTCTACGGAAACGGCTCGACCGCGGCAACCGACGGCGAGTCGCTGTTCGTGGCGCCCAGCCCGCCGGGCCACATCTTCCGGCTCGACGCCGACACGGGCGGCTACCGCTGGCTGATGCCGCTTCTCGACGCCATCCACTACCAGGCCGTGACGTACGCCAACGGCCTGGTCTTCGTCAACGACGCCAAGGGCTTCCTGCACGTGTTCGCGGCCGACACTGGAGTGCTCGTCGCGCTGCGCTCGATCGGCGCCGACACCGGCAAGCTCTTCTACGCCGAGGAGAGCAGCGGCTCAACGGCCGTGGCGCGGAACACCGTCTACACCGCCGCTTCGAACTTCCTCGTCGCCTACCGCCCCAGGCCGTAGACGCCGCGCCCAGTGCTCGCGTGCTGAGGCGTTGGTTCCACATATGGCTCGGGCTGGTACCGACGACATCGGCCCGCTCGTCGACGGCAGAGGCGCTCGGCCCGGCGCCTCACTTTCAAGCGGGGCCCAGCCTGCCGCGAGTTCCGCCTCGTCGACACCCGCTGCAGCACGTTGCCTGACGGAGGGATTCCCGGAGGCGGAAGCCCTCTTTGTCTCATGTCCCGAGACATGAGACAGAGTGCTAGTCTCTTCCCATGCTCAATGGCCAGGATGTCGTCGTGCTCCTAAAGCTTGCCGGCCATGGCGAGGATTGGACCGTCCGTTCGCTTGCGGCCGATCTTGGAATTCCGCACGCAGGAGTCCACCGCTCGCTACAGCGCCTCGCCACGGCGGGCCTTTACGACCTCGACCGCCGCCGAACGAACCTCAGCCAGGCGGAGGAGTTTCTAGTTCATGCGGTGAAGTATCTGTTTCCCCCCGAACCGGGCGGCGAGACACGCGGGATGCCTACCGCCTGGGCGGCTTCACCACTCGCGGACGAACTGGCACCGCAGAATGGCCTGCCCCCTGTCTGGCCGGATCCCAAAGGTCGCCAGCGCGGCATCGCGGTTGTTCCGCTTCACCGGACTGCGCCGACGCTCGCACGCCGCGATCCCGCCCTGGCCGAACGTTTGGCTCTGATCGACGCCATCCGCATGGGCGACGCCCGTCTCCGGGGGATCGCCGGCAAGCTGCTGGTAGAACGACTCGCCCGATCGTCGCAAGCCACGTGAGCATCGCGCTCCTTGAGCTTGCCGCCGACGCGCTCGGTGAACTGATCGAAGATGTCGTCTTCGTCGGCGGAGCGACCTTGACGTTGTGGATCACTGACCCCGGTGCGCCGCCGCTTCGCCCGACCAAAGACGTCGACGTCGTGGTCGAGGTGACGACACGCACCGCCTTCCACGAGTTTGAGCGGCGACTCCGTTCTCACAGCTTCTCCGAGGACCAGGAGGACGGTGTGGTCTGTCGGTGGCGACACCCCAATGGGCTCATCCTCGATGCCATGCCCTCCGACCCGAGCATCCTCGGTTTCGCGAACCAATGGCAGGGCCAAGCCATCCCCCACGCGGCGTCTTGCAACCTTCCGTCGGGTGTTGCCATCCGCGCCGCATCTCCGCCGTATCTCCTGGCCACGAAGATCGAAGCATTCAAGGGGCGGGGAAGGGGTGACTATCTGGGAAGCCGAGACTTCGCCGACATCATCGCGCTCGTCGACGGGCGCGAGGAGCTCATCGACGAGGTCGGCGCGGCGCTGCCGGACGTGCAGACCTACCTCGCAGCCGAACTTCGTGAACTCCTTGGCGACCCGCGATTCCCTGACGGAATCTTCGCCGCCCTCCGACCGGATGCGGCAAGCCAAGCGCGGGCCGAAACAGTCATTCTGCCCCGCCTGCGCGCTCTTGGCGCGTCGCGTTGATTGCTGCCGGAGGCATCGGCGAGGCTCGCCAATGGATCTACAACGAAATGAGCGCGCCCGAGAGGATTCGAACCTCTGACCTTCGGTTCCGTAGCTCCTCGGGGGAAGGGCGAGTACGTCCGGAAAGCGATGGAAGCGTAGCCGTTCTTCTGGTTGGAGCGGATTGGTTTGGCCGAGTGTGGGACGAGACTCGGAACGAAGTCCTGGGTCAGCCCGGCTTCCCGAGCTTCGCCCCAGCATTAGTCGCTAGTCGCTAGCGGCTAGTCGGGACCCTGGAACCCGGCCGAGCTGGTTACGCGATGTGATCTCGAGCTTGGTGAAGACCTTGTGCAGGTGGTATTCGACCGTGCGCGGGCTGATGAACAGCTGGGCGCCGATGTCGCGGTTGGAGAGCCCGTCGCGCGCGAGTCGGGCGATCTGCGCCTCCTGGGGTGTGAGGACGTCGCTGGTGTCCGCGCTGCGCCGGCGGGCGGTCTCGCCGGTGGCCAGGAGCTCGCGTTCGCTGCGCCCGGCGAACGCCTCGGCACCAATGCGGCTGAACGTGTCGTGGGCGGCTCGAAGTTGCTCGCGGGCGTCCACGCGGCGGTTCTCGCGACGCAGCCACTCGCCGTACACGAGCTGGGCGCGAGCGAGATGAACGGCGATTCGGCTGCGGCCGAGCCGTTCGATCGCCTCGCGGTAGAGAAGCTCGCCTGCTTCGCCGTCGGTAAGCAGCGCCTCTGACCGGGCCCGAACGCCGAGCGCCCAGTCCGTGCCGCTCGCACGTGTACGTTCTTCGAGTTGGCGCAGGGCCTCAGATGCGACGTCGTGGGCGTCGGTTCGGGCGCCCGCCTCGACCAGCTCGACAAGCGCCCAGCCGTAGAAACCGAGATCCTCGTACGTGCACGCGCGCTGCGCGGCGGCGAGGGCGTCCTGGTAGCGGCCGAGGCCGTTGTAGAGGACGGCTGTCGCGTAGTGGGCCAAGCCGATCGCTCTTCCCTCGCCCCTGGCGGTCGCGTCTTGGATGGCCGACTCGATGGCACGCAGCGCGGTCGCCTCCTCGCCGCGCCAAGCGAGGAGCACCAGCGACGCATACCTCAGCGGCGCGCTCCCGGTTCCCTCGGTGATCGCATCGGCCTCCTCGATCAGCGCCGCCGCAGCGACGAACTCTCCGGCGTGCAAGTGAACGCAGGCGCGGTAACTCAGCGCGATCGGAAGGACGGCAAGCGCACCAGCCTCACGAGCGAAGCTGACCGCGCGACTTGCCAGCTCATGCCAGGTCTCGTCCTCCCACAATTCAGGCGCGAGGGGTTCCGGTGTGACGGGGCAGCCAGTCCACAGCCACCGCAGCTCGTCGTCACCGCCGGCCTTCCTTTCGGCCAATGCATGCAGCGCTCCCTTGAGCGCTGGCACGGCCTCCCCGTATGGCGCGGTGAATCGCTTCGCCAGCCCGTCCAGGAGTAGGTCGACTGGACGCGGCGGGCGCGGTCCGGGCGGCGCCGCGCGGGCCGCCTCCGCCACTTGCCCAACGCCGCCGGCGCTGCTCTCACGGCCGGCGAAGATCACGGCTCCGAACGCGTCCAGATAAGTCTCACGCGCGGCCGCGGCGTCAAGCGGTTCGAACCGTTTGGCGGCGTCCAGCAGCAATGGCGAGACATCACTTCCGCGCTTTTGGGCGAACTCGATCTGGCCCCGAAGTCGCTGTAGGCGCGCGCGCCGAACCTCGTCGAGCGGGGCAAGCTCGGCGCCCGCGAGCAGCGCTTGCGCCGCTTCCGGCGCGCCTGCATCCAGCTTGGCCTGCGCGGCCGCGAGCGCTCGCGCGGCACGACGTGCAGGATCGGGAGTCAACTCGGCTGCCCGCCCCAGAAACGCGGCGGCGGCTGCGAGGCCACCGCGACCCCGCGCCCGGTCGGCGCAGCGCTCCAGCTCGCCGGCAACCTCCTCCTCGAGACCAGCCGCCGCCTGCGAACGGTGCCACGCCCGTCGATCGGGGTCAGCCTCGGGATCGGTCGCCTCCGCCAGCGCGCGATGCACCTGCCGACGGTCGTGTAGGGCTGCCGCCCGGTAGACCGCCGACCGTACCAGCGGATGCTGGAACCGCACGCGGGCACCGAGCTCGATCAGGCCGGCGGCCTCGGCCGGCGCGACCGCGTCCGCTCCGACCCCCAGCCGCTCGGCAGCACGCCAGAGCAGGGTTACATCACCGATCGGCTCCGCCGCCGCCGTCAGCACCAGGCGCTGCGAATCGGGCGGTAGCGATTCAAACCGGCGCAGGAAGCTCTGCTCGATCCGGCCCACCAACGGCCCCGCGCCGGGAAGGGCGAACCCGCCCGCCAGCTCCGCTGGCGTCAAGCCACGTGGCAGTTCCAGCAGCGCGAGTGGGTTGCCGCGTGCCTCGGCGATGATCCGGTCCCGGACCGGCTCGTCCACCGGTCCGCGCAGCGCCGAGGCGAGCAACGTCCGTGCATCGCCGTCACCAACGCCCTCGACGACGAGCTCCGGTAGTCCGCTGAGCTCCTCGCCGGGGTCGCGGGTCACGAACAGGACCGCGACTGACTCGGCCAGCAGCCGGCGCGCGACGAACGCGAGCGCCAGCGCCGAAACCTCGTCCAGCCACTGCGCATCGTCGACCACGCAGAGCAGCGGCCGCTCCTCGGCCACCTCCGACAGCAGGCTCAGCACCGCCAAACCGACCACGAACCGATCGGGCGCTTCCCCGTCGCTCAGCCCAAACGCCACCCGCAGCGCCTCGCGCTGCGGAGCCGGCAGGTGCTCCAGCCGGCCGAGCAGCGGCGCACACAGTTGCTGAAGCGCGGCGAACGGAAGCTCCATCTCCGACTCGACCCCCACAGCCCGAACGAGCCGAAGGTCTGGAGCCGACCCGATCGCGTAGTCGAGCAGAGCGGTCTTGCCCACGCCCGCCTCGCCGCGGAGCACGAGCACGCGGCTCTCACCGGTGCGCACCGCGGCCAGCAGCCGGGCGAGCGCCGCGCACTCTGCCTCGCGTCCCCTCAGGGTGGTCTGGGTGGCCATCCGCGCGACGCCAAAGCTACACGCAGGGCTTTTGGCTGGCGCTGCGACTTGCGACTCAGGCTGGCGCCTTGGCCGATGCGAGGACGCTCCGCCTCCGGGACCTCACGGTAAGGCCCACACCCATGGGCGAGTTCCGCGACTTCGACGGGGCGCTCCAGATCGGACAGACTTTGGCGGAGTCGCGGGCCGCGGTCGAGACGTATCCGGCCCCGTTGGGGACCGCCACCTCCCCCTCAAGCAAGCGTCGCCAGCTGCAAGTCGGACAACTTCGGACTAGCTGGAGCTGACGCCGGGCGGTCTAGAAGCGCCGAAGCCGACGACCCTCGCGGCCGCTATGCATGTTTGGTGGCGGAGAGTTCGAGCGCGAGCGTGACCTTGTCGGCGACGACCAGATTGCCGCTGCCCAGCGCCTGCTGGAGCTTCATCCCGTAGTCGCCTCGTGAGAGCTGGCCGGTGATTCCGAGCCCAACGCGCTCGTGGCCCCAGGGGTCCCGCTCGGTTCCGCCCACCTCCGCGTGCAAGACGATCTCGTTGCTGACACCGTGGATGGTCAGCCGACCAGTGACTCGGAACTCCTCGTCGTCGAGGGGCTCAATCTTCGTGGACTCAAACGCGATCTCGGGAAACTGTGCGGCGTCGAAGAAGTCGGGCGAGCGCAGATGGTCATCACGGTCGGTCTCGCGGGTGTCGATCGAGGCGACCTTGACGGTGCCGTAGGCCTTCGACGTCGACACCTCCTCGCCGATCTCGAGCGTGCCGTCGAACTGCTTGAACTCGCCGCGGACGGTGGAGATTCCCAAGTGCTTGATGGCAAAGCCGACGTAGGAATGGGCCGGATCCACGACCCATGTTCCGGTGGGTATCAGGGTGATGCCAGCGGTCATTCGTAAAACCTCCTTGATGTTCATCGATTCCGCGGGAAACGCAGCCAGAACGGGAACAGGCTCGTTGAGGAGCATGCGATTTGCCGCTCGTCAGGGAGCGTGGCCGCCCACCTCGATCGTTGCCGAGTCCCTCAACGCGCGCGAGCGCTTCTGGCTATCGCGACATAGGGGAGACCTATCTACAGCGGCCGTACCGTGGCGAACATCGTCGACGATGTCCGTCCGCCTCACCACCAAGGTCAGGGAGAACCCGTTACGGCGTGCCTACGCGGCCTACGGACAGAACAGCCGCGTCGGGAAGATCCTCGAGATCCACGACGAGACCCCCGGCCGGATCCACGTCGTCCTCATCCGGCGGGCGATCGGGTTCTGATGCTGCGCGAGGCAGTCGAGGGCCTCCGCTGCGCGGACATCGTCGACGCGATCGGCCGCCTGCACCGGCACCGCTGCCACATCCTCGACCTGGTGACCCCGACCCCCGGCCGTGTTCTGTTCGGGCCGGCCGTGACGATCTCGTACTTCCCGCGTTGCTCGGCTGCGCTCGACCCCGAGCGCTACAACCTCGCGGAGCTCTTCTACGACGCGGTCGGTGACTCGCCCGCCGGCAAGGTCCTGGTGCTGGCGAGCAACGGCTACACCGACGCGTCGATGGGCGGCGGCACCAAGCTCGCGCGGCTCCAGCACCACGGGCTCGCGGGGGTGCTCACCGACGGCAGGCTGCGCGACTTCGCCGAGCTCCGCGAGTACGACTTCGCGGCGTACTGTGCCGGCGAGGCGACCCGCTGGGGAGGGGATCTCGTCACCCCGCATCAGGCGAACGTGCCGGTGGTGCTGCGCGGCGTCGGCGTGATGCCCGGCGGATACGTGTTCGCAGACGACTCGGGTGCGGCCGTGATCCCGGCGGCCGAAGTCGAGCAGGTAATCGAGGGCGCACGCGTCGTGCAGCGAGAGGACGCGAGTTCTCGCGAGAGGATCGCGACCGAGCGACTCGGCCGGGCGGCAACCAGGGACTCGCACGGGCGCGACCGCCGATAGGGCACGCGACCCCGAGGATTGACATGACGCTCCGCGATTCCCTCGAACGGCGTCCCCGCATCGCGGTCATCTAGTAAGGCGCCGGCGGCAACGTGCACGGTCATGGTCAGCGGCTGGCTAGGCCGGCCGCTGGCGCAGGAGCGTCGATCCAATCAACCCCAGGGTCGGGCGCCGACGTGTTACACAGTGTTGACGTCCTGGATCTGGTTGACGGCGACAGCCTCGAGCACGAGTCCGAAGGCGATCCCGAGCGCGATCGCGGCAATTGCGTTCGGGCGCCTACCGAGCAGCGACGTTGCGAGCGTTACGACAACCACGCCGAGGATCGCGGAGTTCAGCAGGTGCCAGATCAGCCCGAGTGCAACGGCCCAGAGCTCGAAGCTGCCGTGGAACCACTGCATTCCGAACAGGACGCTCGGAATAGGGGTGACGGTTGTCCAGAAGCTCGAGTCGATGCCCGGTGCTGCTGTGGGCTCCTGGGCGATCGCGCCGACCACCATCTGCCAGAGGGCCATGACCATCCCCGCGGCGACGCCGCCGATCGCCCCGGCCCTCAGCAGTGCACCGCCGATGCTCCTCGTGTCCGCAGCGCGAGGCGAGCCGCTGGCGTTGGTGACTGTGCGTCCCGCGCCGGGACCGGTGAGGACAGGCTTGTTGAGGGACATGCGATTGCCTTCGTGTTTGGGCTATTCCTTGCGAAGGTCCTCCGCTGCTTCTGGCTCGGCGGCTGGGTCGAGGGCTTCGGCGAGCAACGCGCGGATGGCAGTCTCAGTACGCCCGTGGTTGCCCTCGCCGATCTGCGTGTAGCGAATCTGGCCGGCGCCATCGATGAGGTACAGCGTCGGCCAGTACCGGTTTCCGTATGCGTTCCATGCGATGAAGTCGTTGTCGAGGCCGACGGGATATTCGAGCGCCTGCTCCCGCACGGCACGCTCGACGTTCTGAACGGACCGCTCGAATTCGAACTCGGGAGTGTGGACGCCGATGACCGTGAAGTCGGGCTGGTACTGACTGTGGATCCGGCGCAGAAATGGGAGGGTGCGCTGGCAGTTCACGCACGCGAAGGTCCAGAACTCGAGCAGGACGACGCGGTCGCGAAGGGCCGCGAGCCTCAGAGGCTCGCCGTCCGACGTGTTGAACCACGGATCGACGCCGCCCAGTTCGGGGGCGCGGCCGAGGACGTCCAACCTACGCGCGGCATCCTCCTCCATCGGTGCGCGAGAGGTGTTTCGCGGAAGGAAGGTCATAACTCGGTTGATGGTGGCGGGCGGATGAGGTCACGGCGATCGCGTTGGGTGATCGCAAAATCACGTGCACCGATTGCCATCGCGACGCGGTCGGCGCCCTCGAGCTGCTCCCAGCTGCCTGACGACCCGGCGTAGGCCCGGGCAAGAAGACGAAGCTATTGAGCGATGCCGATTGCGTTCGAACCAGCCCGGATCCAGGCAGTAGGTTGATCCTATGCAAGGCTTGGAGGATGTCGAGGTCGTTGACGGCGAGCCGGTTGCGGCCTCCCTGATCCCGCGAGCGGTGACGGCCGGCGAGCTGCTCTACGACGACGGGGCGACGCAGACGTTCGATGTAAACGGGGACACGAGCTACGTCGAGGCGGACGGTCGCCCCACGCAGGGCGAGTGGTACGTCGACGAGGATGGACATTTCTGCTCGTTCTGGCCGCCGACCTATCGAGCTTGTTACGACCTGCTCTGGATCCTCGAGGGCGATGAGATCGTCGGGCTGAGCTTCACCTCGCTGGGTCGGGGCACGCGATTCGACGGTCGATACACGACGCTGGGTCGCGGGGCCCGCCCGTGACGCTGCTTACCTAGTGGCCTCCGAGCGCGCCACGCTCGTCGCGTGAACACCTCGGCCTCAAGCGCCCTGCCCGCGGTCGGAGAGCGTGATCACGTCACCGGCTCGAGCAGCCCCAAGCTGACGCTCGTGGAGTATGGGGATTTCGGATGCCCGTACTGCTTCCAAGCCAGTCGACCGGTGAAGTCACTCCTGGACCGCTTCGACGGCCTCCGCCTCGCCTGGCGCCACTTCCCCGTGCCTCAGCTCCATCCTCGAGCGGACCTCGCCGCGGAGCTCTCCGAGCTCGCCGGCGTGCGCGGGAAGTTCTGGGACGCACATTCGCTTCTGCTGACACCGCACCGGCGGTTCTCACACGACGACCTGCTCTCCGTGGCAGGGCGACTCGGGCTGGATCCGGCGGAGACCCAGGCGGCCCTCCGCGAGCACACGTTTCGAGAGCGCGTCCTCGCCGACATCGAGGGCGGCAGGCGAGCTGGGGTCCACGCGACGCCGACCTTCTTCGTGGATGGCGAGCGCCTTGAGCGACCCTGGCGCGAACTCGCGCAGATTGTGGCGGCCAGGCTCGCAGCGGCCTAACCGCCCGGCCCCGCTGCGCCACTTACGAGATTTCCGGGTCGGTGATCAACCCCGCCGATCAGCGCTGGCTCGCGGCTCAGGGGCGATCAGCCGGCGGCGGAGGCTGTCGGGGACTCGGGGACCTCTAGCCTGGAGCTCTCGCGCGTCAGCAGGCTTCGGCCGGTCTCGTGATCGAAGAGGTGTAGCTGAGACGTGTCGACCCAGAGCTGGGCCTCCTGTCCCTGCTTGATTGCGCTGGCCGCAGCGAGGCGAGCGACGACCTGAATCCCCTCAGCTGAAGAAGCAACGCCCGGTTCGTCTGCGAGCTCTTCCAACTCACTTGACGAGAGCCGCGGCGAGTCGACAGTGAAGTGAGCGTAGGAATCGGATCCGAGGGCCTCGAGGACCTCGATCTTGGTCTTGAAGATGTGACCCGTCGCTGGAAGTGTCACCAGCATCGCGTCCTCGAAGTGCTCGGGACGGATGCCGACGATCACACCGCGGCGGCCACCGCCGTCGCCGGCCTCGAGGCGCCGGCACATTTCCCCTGCAAGGCGCAGATCCCCGATCGGTGTCCGCAGCCGATCTCCGTCGCGCTGGCCCGGTAGGAAGTTCATCGCGGGGGAGCCAATGAAGCCCGCGACGAACAAACTGACCGGGTGCTCATACACATCGGCGGGTGTTCCCACCTGCTGGATCCGCCCGGCCCGCATGACAGCGATTCGGTCGCCGAGCGTCACCGCCTCGACCTGGTCGTGCGTGACGTAGATCGTCGTCGTCCCAAGCCGCTCATGAAGGCGCGAGAGTGCGGTTCGCGACTGCACCCTCAGCTTGGCATCGAGGTTGGATAGGGGCTCGTCCATCAGGAACGCCTTGGGGTCGCGGACGATCGCGCGACCCATCGCAACCCGTTGGCGCTGCCCACCGGACAGGTTGGCCGGCTTGCGGTCGAGCTGAGGCTCGATATCCAGCACCCTCGCCGCCTCTTCCACCTCCCGGGCGATCTCCCTGCGAGGCACGCCCGCCAGCTTCAGGGCGAAGCCCATGTTCTCCCGCACGGTCATGTGCGGATACAGCGCGTAGTTCTGGAACACCATCGCGATGTCCCGATCCCGCGGTGCGAGATCGTTCACTATGCCGTCGCCGATCCGGATGACGCCCTCGGTGACGTCCTCCAGCCCGGCGATCATTCGCAATGCCGTCGACTTGCCGGAGCCGGAAGGGCCGACCAGGATCATGAACTCTCCATCCGCAATCGCGAGGTTCATGTCCGTGACCGCCTCTACGCCGTCGGCGTAGCGCTTGGTCACGTGTTCGAAAACTATGCTCGCCACGCCGACCCCTTCTTGCGCGCAACGGGTCGCGCGCGTCGGCTGCGCCGGACGGCCGCAAGGCGCCGCCTGCGGCGGACCTGATTTCTCATGCGTGTGCGGCTGAGGCGCGGCATCCTCACCTGCAGTGTGCGGCTGTGAGTCCCCGGTTCAACACCTCGTCGTGATCGACGAATCGGCGCGGACGATCAGGCGTGAGCTCTTTGAGTCGTCGGCGCTGGACGTGCTGGTGGGCTCAGCCTGCCATCGGCCCGAAGTCCTCGACCCGGATCCTTTTCGACTCGTGGCCAAGCTGGACGAGCAGGCCGGCCGCTCGGCCGACGAATGCGGTCGGGCCGCAGACGAAGATCCTTGGACGTCGTGCGGGGGCGGGCCCAATCGCCTTCAGCATGTCAGCGTCGAGGCGCCGGGCGAACCCCCTCCACGCGGCGGGTGGATCGCGCGTGAACGTGTGATGCACTGCGAGTCCGTCGCCTGCCGCCAGCCGCATGAGCTCGCTGCGATAGAGGACTTCGGCGGGCGAGCCTGTGGAGATGAGCAAGCGCGCGTCGACCGTGCTCGACTTGGCCGCGCGATGGCGCAGCATCGCCATCAACGGCACAAGGCCGGAGCCGTCCGCGACAAGCAGCAGCGGTCCGCCATCGTCGATGCGCCAGGTGAACGCGCCGCCGATGGGACCGCGCAGCTCCAACTCGTCTGCGACGCGAAGCGCCCCCGTCAGGTGAGACGAAACCTCCCCGTCATCGATCCGCTCCACCGTCAACGCCACCTTCGCCCTCTCCGGCGCCGACGCGATCGCATACGAGCGCTCGGCCTGGTAGCCGTCCGCCGCGGTGAGCCGAACGTCGACGTTCTGGCCGGCAACATGCCCCGCCCACCCCGGCACGTCCAGCACGATGGTCTTGGCCCTTGCGGTCTCCTCGATGAGGCGGCTGACGGTTGCGACTTGCCACCCTCTCGGTGCTCGAGTCACGCTTGGTCGCGTCAAGAGTTGCCGCTCTTCCCACGACACTTGGGCTCAGACAGCGGGCTGTTGCGGAGCGATGCGCCCGGCCGACATCAGATCGGGCTCGAAGCGGGTCAGCAGCGTTGCGCCCAATCCGCCGGCACCGATCACGACGTAGAGCACGGTCGCGGCCGTGTCGTCGGTGAAGCCGAGCACGAACGGTGCGAGGATCAGGACGATCGTCGCACCGATGTCCGCGACGCCGTGCAGGACCGGCGGCAGGATCGGGATGATGCCGGTTGACCAGTTCGTGCCGATCGCCAGCAGGGTTGCGGCGCCGCCCAGGACGAGCATCAACACGGTCGCGGTGTCGTCGTGGAAGTCAACCACGAGCGGCACCGCGATCAGGGCTGCCGCCAGGAGGTAGTCGAGCGTCCCGTGCACGCGCGGCGAGATCGGGCCGCGGCGCAGGAAGCGGAGCAGGTATTGCATGCGTGTCCTTTCCCGATGGTTGGTACGAACGAAGCGAACCGCACGCTCGGGAGGCATCAAGACGCGCCGGCGATCGCGTGATCGCCGGCGACGTGTCCGAGCCAGCCGGGCACGTCGAGGACCAGCGTCTTCGCGCGGGCCGTCTCGACGAGCACGTCGGTGACGGCGGCGAGTCGCCACGCGATCCGTACCGGCGCCACGATCAGTCCCCCGAATAGCGCTGCTCTTTCCAGGGATCGCCGTAGTTGTGGTAGCCGTAGGCCTCCCAGAAGCCGGGCTCGTCGTCGTCGCGCAGCTCGAGGCCGCGGACCCACTTCGCGCTCTTCCAGAAGTACAGATGCGGGACCAGCAGCCGCGCCGGGCCGCCGTGCTCGGGCTCGAGCGGCTCGCCCCCGTACTCGTAGGCGATCCACCCCCGGCCATCGGTCAGATCCTCGAGCGGCAGGTTGGTCGTATAGCCGCCGTCACACCACGCGGTGACGTAGCCGGCGTCGGTGTCAACGCCTTCGAGCAATGTGTCGATCGACACCCCGGTCCAGGTGGTGTCGAGCTTGGACCACTTGGTGACGCAGTGGATGTCGGCGGTGACCGTTTCCCGCGGCAGCGCGACGAACTCCTCCCACGGCCACGACACCGGCTCCTCCACGGCGCCATTGATCGTAAAGCTCCACTCGTCCAGCGGCGTGCGCGGCGTCGGTCCGGCGGACAACACCGGAAAGTCGCGTGTGACGTACTGACCCGGCGGCACGCGCGCGGGATCGACATCCACCCGGCGGCCGCGGAAACCTCGTGAGGACGGTGGCATGGGCTGAACATGGCGCCGCATCGGGCGACCGGCAAGCGGAGCTCGCGATCAACCGATAGGCGATCGCGCTTGGACTAGAACATCGGTGACGCGTCAGGTTGACCGTCGCGCGCCGCCAAGGGCCGCGAGCAGGTCATCGCAGGCGCGCTCGCACCGGCGGCACTCCTCGGCGGACAGACGGCAGTGCTCATGGTGATGCGCGTGACGCTCACACTCGGCGGCGCAGGCGCGACACGCGGTCAGGCATGCCTCAAGCGCCGTGAGCTGCACGTCCGCATCAGGGTCGGTCTGGCGGCTGAGGATGCGCCCGGCGTCAACGCACGCGTCGGCGCAGTCGAGGCAGAGCCGGATGCAGCGAGCCAGCGCTTCGATATCGGGCTCGGCGAGGCACGCGTCGGCGCAGATCGTGCACGTCGCGGCGCACGCGGCGCACTCGTCGATGCACGCCGCGAGCGTGGCGACGTCGGCGATGAGTGCACGCCGATGTGTTCCGAGGATCTCTTCGACGCTCATGTTCTCTCCTTTGGTTGGATGCGCTGCTTCCAGACGATCGCGCACGTGCCGCGGCAAAGGCAGCGGCGGCCGCCAAGGAATGGCTGAGCGCCTTCACCCACGACGCCACGAGTCCGACCCTGAAAGCTCGCGTTCGTGCCCACGGGGTTGTTCTACCTCTCCCCCCGCGCGAGCCGATCGCGGCTGCTTTCGCGCTGATAGGCCGTCGCACTTGAGCGCCGCGGGCGAAACGTCCGGAGCCTGGTCCGTATCGGCCCATCGCTTGTTCTTGTTGCGCCCGAGAGGACGGGGCCGATCCTCCCATGGACACGCCCCGTTGGGAGACTGCATGAAACCGACTGCGAAGCTACATGAGCTTGGACAGAGCCTGTGGCTGGACAACATCACTCGAGAGATGCTCGACTCTGGGCAGCTGGAGCGCTACATCGATGAGCTCTCGGTCAGCGGCCTGACCTCCAACCCGTCGATATTCGACAAGGCGATCAAGTCGGGCGCTTACGACAGTGAGATCCAGCAGAAGGCGGCCGAGACAGCCGACCGCGAGCGGCTGTTCTTCGGGCTGGCGATCGAGGACCTTCGGCGCGCGGCGGACCTGCTTGCGCCTATCCATGACAGGACAGCAGGGATTGATGGCTGGGTCTCGCTCGAGGTCTCGCCACTGCTGGCCTACGACACGCCCCGCAGCGTGCGTGCCGCGGTAGACCTGCACGCGCGCGCCGAACGGGAGAACCTGTTCATCAAGATCCCTGGCACCGACCAGGGGCTACCGGCGGTCGAGGACACGATCTTCGCGGGTGTGCCCGTGAACGTCACCCTGCTGTTCTCGAGCGAGCAATACCTCGCTGCCGCCGATGCCTACATGGGCGGGATCGAGCGCCGGATCCAGGCCGGGCTGGATCCGGGTGTCGCCTCGGTCGCGTCCGTCTTCATGTCACGCTGGGACGCCGCGGTTCTCGACCGAGCGCCCGAGGACCTGCGCGGCCAGCTCGCGCTGGCCATAGGGCTGAAGACCTATCAGGCCTATCGCCGGATGATGGACTCAGACCGCTGGCAGCGACTGGCAAACGCGGGCGCTCGCGTGCAGCGGCTCTTGTGGGCGAGCACCAGCACCAAGGACCCGAACCTCTCGGACACGCTCTACGTGGAGGGACTGAGCGCGCCCCACACGATCAACACGATGCCCGAATCGACGCTGCTCGCCGTGGATGATCACGGCCACATCGGAGAGCCGATGCGAGCCGACGGCGGCGATGCGCAGACCACGCTGGCGCAGTTCGAGTCCGTGGGCATCGACATCGAGGCTTTGGGCGCCACTCTTCAGTCCGATGGAGCCGAAAAGTTCGTCCAGTCCTGGCATGAGCTGATGAAGCGGATCGACGATCAGGTCGCGGCGCTGGGAACGTGACCGCTCCGCTGGGCGCCGGCGCAGCCCATGAGGGGCCGGGGGAGGGGCGCCGCGCGGACGGCGCCCCTCCCCGACCGCGCGATCACATCGACGGCGCGGTCTCGTGCAGGACGATGCCGAAGCGATCGGCGTCGGCGTCGGCGTCGTCGCGGGGCACCAGGAAGTACTCGGCGCCCGCCGGCTGCAGCCCGACCAGCAGCCGCGCCTCGTCGCTGCGCACCGTCAGTCCGTGCGGGAGATCCTTGGGAAGCGCGGCATAGGACCCGGCTTCCACGTCGATCTCCTGGTCGCCGACAGTCGCGGTGATCGAGCCGGCGAGCACGTAGACCGTCTCGTCCTCGCGGGTGTGGGTGTGGATCGGCGGCTCGTCGCCGGGGCGCACATGCCATTCGACGACAGCCCACTCGCCGCCGGTTTGCTCGCCGGCGATCTTGAGCTCGGCGCTCGTGCCGCTGCTCTTTGTGACCGTGCGTCCGGCGCCGGGGCCAGACAGGACGGGTTCGGTGAGGGACATGCGACCTTCCTTCTTCGTTCGGGGTCGATACATCGCTTGCGTTCGACACGCCCAACGATCCGATACGCGGGTGCCCGGGACAACATCGTTCTCCGACCGCTCGATAGGCCGAGGTGATCAGGACGGCGCACGCGAGTCCTCGTCATCTCGTACTCCTCAATTGTTCGTGGTGGGCATTTCGAGTCGCCAGGTGCCTTCCAGGTGGAGGATGTGGCGGTCCGGCAGCGTCGCGACGCTGAGCGCGATCGCATCGCAGGACGAGCAGCGGAGGACGAGACCCGCCCCTCGGTAAAGGCGATGGGCCCCGACTGGCCGCACGGCGCCGCATGCCTGGCATCCGTGCGGCGTGGCCGTCAACTCGCCGCCGAAGAGCTCATACAGAAGACCGCCAAGCGCGTTGCCGTCGACCCATTGCGCGACTTCGTTCATCTCATCCTCCTGTGGGGCCGAATCGCTCGGCGTGGATCGTGGTCGGTTCGTGGCCGAGCCCGACGAGCAGGTCGGCCGCCCGCTCCACGAATGCCGTCGGACCGCAGACGAAGGTCCGCGGTCGCGCACTCGGAGCCGGTCCCACCGTGCTGAGCATCTCCGCGTCGAGGCGCCGGGCGAAGCCGGTCCAGCCCGGCGGCCGATCGCGCGTGAGCGCGTGGTGGATCGCGAGTCCGTCACCGTGAGCCAGCGCCTCGAGCTCCTCGCGGTAGAGGACGTCTCCGAGCGAACGCGCGGAGACGAGCAGCCGCACGTCGACCGCGCTCGAGCGGGCGGCGCGATGCCGGAGCATCGCCATCAGCGGCACGAGCCCCGACCCGCCGGCGACGAGCAGCAGCGGACCGCCGTCGTCCGTGCGCCAGGTGAAGTGCCCACCGATCGGTCCGCGCAGCTCGATCTCGTCGCCGACACGAAGCTCACCCGTCAGGTACGGGGAGACCTCACCGTCATCGATCCGCTCGACGGTCAGCGCGAGTCTTCCGTCCTCGGGTGCCGAAGCGATCGAATACGAGCGCTGTGCCTGGTAGCCGTCCTCTGCGGTCAACCGCACGTCGACGTGCTGGCCGGCGGCATGTCCCGGCCAGCCAGGCACTTCGAACCAGATCGTCTTGGCGTGGGGCGTCTCGGCGACCAGGCTCGTGACCGTCGCGAGCCGCCATCCGATCGGTTCGCGAGCCACCTCAGTCGTCGCCCCGCTCCTTCAGGTGTCCGCTGTCGACGAGCCTCTGCTCCTCGAGTGTGCGTTCCACGGTCGGAACAGCCTCGAGCCGCTCGTCGGGGATCGGCTTGCCGCTCTCCACCGAGAGGCCGTAGCTTCCGGCGGCCAGTCGAGCCTCGGCGCGCTCGAGGGCGGCGAGGTGCTCGTCAAGGTGCTCGGCCTGACCCGCGTCGAACTCGTCCTGGTAGAGCTCCTCGGAGCTCTCGTCACCCGGTTCGCTGTGCGCGAGGCTCCCCTCGGGCGTCTTTTTGCCGAGGATGGCGATCGCCCGCTCGATCCGTAGACGTTCGACTACGAGCAGTTGGCGAGCGCGGTCTGGATCCATAAGTCGCTCAAGCGTAGGCGCGCATTTTCACGCGCTCAAACGGAAAGGCCGATCACTCGGCAGCGCAGCGCTATCGCCCACCGCGCTCGGGTGTGCGCTGGGTGCCGGCTAGGGATGCGACTAGGGACCACTCGGATGCGATCGCCGCGGCCGCGCGACAAGCTTCGCGCATCGACGGAAGGGAATGGGACCTTGGAGCTTCGACACCTCAGATACTTCGTGGCGGTCGCGGAGGAGCTGCATTTCCGCCGGGCCGCTGAGCGGTTGCACGTCGCCCAGCCTGCTGTCAGCGAGCAGATCCGCAAGCTTGAGGACGAGCTGGGCGTGCAGCTGTTGAACCGCAGCAACCGCAGCGTCTCACTGACCGAGGCCGGCGGGGCCATGCTCACGGAGGCGCGCACCGTGCTGCAGCAGGCGGAGGCAGCGCGACACGCAGCGCAACACGCGCGTGACGTCGCCACGAGCCGTTTGCGGATCGGCTACATGCCGGCATCACTCCCCGCGAGCGTGCCGCGCGCGCTGCAGCGCCTTGCCGCCACGACCTCGCGCGTGGACAGCAGCCTCGAACCGGGGTCGGGCCTCGGGCTGATCGAGGCGGTCCGCGGGAAGCGGCTGGATGCCGCGGTCGTCTCGCTCCCGGCTCCGACAGCCGGGCTCAGGACCACACCGCTCGCTGACCAGCGCGCGATAGCGGCGATACCGCTGCGCCCCGGTCAGGCCGTGGGGTCCGAGATTCGTCTCGACCAGGTGGCCCCGGAGCGACTCCTCGTCTTGCCGCGAGATGCCAATCGCCCCTTCTACGACGCGGTGATAGCGACGTGCCGCGACGCAGGGCTGTCGCCGACGCTCGTCGAGATGCCGGACGGGGACGTCGAGCGGGCACTGCTCACCGTC
This sequence comes from Thermoleophilaceae bacterium, assembly GCA_040901445.1. GTDB lineage: Bacteria > Actinomycetota > Thermoleophilia > Solirubrobacterales > Thermoleophilaceae > JBBDYQ01. The sequence goes on from JBBDYQ010000002.1 coordinate 432,514, forward strand.
GCATCCGGAGCGGGGATGGCGCTGTTCCCCGAGTCGGTCGCCGAGCGCTATGCCGCCCCCGGCGTCCGCTTCGTGCCGCTCGGCGGCCACCAGCCCGTAGTCGCGACGGCCGTGGTGACCCGCCATGACACCACCCACATGCCGACCGCCAGCTTCCTGAACGTCCTCTCGCGAGCGGCGAAGCCGCGGACGCTCGTGCCCGCTCAGACACCCATCACCGCGGCAGCGTGAGCTGCGGCTGACCGACCGCGTCAACGACTCCATGGAGATCCCGGCCATGAAGACCTGGAATGAGAAGCGACTGGTCGACGAGGTGATCGACGCGTATGTCGACTGGCGCGAGGAATGCGCCGAGGTGCAGGATGCCTACCGGCGCTGGACGCAGGCATCGGTTGCTGATGCCGAGCTCGCGTTCTCGGGGTATCGCGCCGCGCTCGACCGCGAAGAGAGCGCCTCGCGCGCCTATGCAGCCTGCGTCGCGCAGCCATGGCCAAGGTGACACGACTGACCGCTGGGTCCGCCCGAGCGTCGGCGCGGCGCCGGAGGAGTCCCCACACGGCGTTCGTCCTCTCGGGCGGCGCGAGTCTCGGCGCGCTTCAGGTCGGGATGCTGCGGGCGATGTACGAGCGAGGGATCGTCGCCGACCTGATGATCGGTACTTCGGTAGGGGCTCTGAACGCCGCGTTCGTGGCGTCTCGTCCGCAGAGGGTCGCAACGGCGAAGGAGCTCGCGCGCGTCTGGCGGAGCTTGCAGCGCGACGACCTCTTTCCGGTCAGTGCGCGCACGCTTGTCAATGGGCTGTGCGGACGCTGCGACCACCTCATTCCCGATCGGGGGCTGCGCCGGCTCGTGGCTCAGCACATCGAGTTCGACGACATCGCCGAGGCGCCGATTCCGCTGCACGTCGTCGCTTTCGATGTGAGCGAGGGTCGCGAGGTCCTTCTCTCGAAGGGACCCGCGCTGGATGTGATCGCGGCGACGGCCGCGATTCCGGGTGTGTTGCCGTCCGTGCGCATGGGCGACCGGCACCTGATCGACGGTGGCGTGGTCAACAACACTCCGATCTCGCACGCGATCGCCCTTGGCGCTGAGCGGATCTACGTGCTTCCCACGCAGGAGCGGCAACCGGCGCCCGATGCCGCTCCTCGTGGTGCGTTCGCCGCCGGGATCAACGGTCTGACGTTGCTCATGGACCGTCGTCTGGAGCTCGACGTGGCTCGCTACTCGAGCGAGGCCGAGCTGATCGTCCTGCCCGCCCCGAACCCGCTTCGCGTGCAGCCGATCGACTTCGAGCATTCGAGCCGCCTCATCCGCGATGCGTTAACGGCCGCCCACGCGCTTCTGGCTCGAACCGGCACGTCCTCCACCCCTGGCGCCTACTCGGGCCCGATCGCACGACGCGCTTCAACAGAGTTGGCCGGCGAGACGGCTTCCCTCTGACGCCGCGGCGGGAGGAACCGTGGTGCAGTGATCTCGACGATCACGCCCTGCCGGTGAGCTGGACGCGGAGCATCCACTGCTGCTCCTCGAGCGCACGAACGACGTCGATCAGGACGTCCTGCGAGGCCGGGTCGGCCTCCCCGAGTCGGTCTAGGCGCGTGCGCGCGAGCTCGCTGACCGTGGCGATCCGATTCGTCAGCTGCCGCACCACGACATGGTCCTCGAGCGGCGCCTGTACAACAGGTGTCAGCGGCGAGCGAGCCGCTACGACGTTCGCCTGCCCGTCGGGCACGTAGCCGAGCGCGACCGCGCGCTCGGCGACGGTGTCTGCGAGCTCCCGCCAGGAATCGACCAGCTCGTCGAGGTGCAGGTGCAGAGGCCGAAACAGCGGGCCGATCACTGCCCAGTGCAGTTGCTTGCCGATGAGCGACAGGTCGATGAGCTCGTGCAGCGTTGCTTCGAGCTCATGAGCGACCTGCTCACGCTCGTGCGGCTCGTCGAGGGCCGGCAGATGGGTCGACGTTGCAACTGAAGCCATGTTGTTTTGTCTCCTTCGCGCGCTAGTAGATCGATTGGCAGGCGAGCGCCGTGATTCGTGACGAGCGTTAGCCTGCGATTTGCCCGCTCCGGAGGTTGCTGTGCGGCGTGCCGTTGGCGATAGGAAAGGCTGATCGACTGAGCGTTACGGGATGTTGTGCCGGACTGCGCGTGCGGTTTGCTTGACGGCGTGAAATGGAGGTCGATCAACAACCGGACGGGGAACACTCGTGACCCGACATGCAGTGCGGGCGAGGGCTCGATGCAGGGAGGAGCCGGATGAAGGCGATCGTGGTGACGGACGAGGCTGCGGGAACGGCCGGGATGACGCTGGTGGAACGGCCCGAGCCGCCGGCGGCGATTAACGACGTCGTCGTTGAGGTTCGTGCGTCGGGATTCGTCCCGACTGAGCTGGCGTGGCCCTCGACCTGGACCGATCGCCTCGGGCGGGTCCGGACGCCGTCGATCCCTGGGCACGAGCTGGCCGGGGTGGTCAGCGCCCTCGGCTATGGCACGACGGGGCTGTCGGTGGGACAGCGGGTGTTCGGCCTCGCGGACTGGCATCGCGACGGCACCCTGGCGGAGTATGTGGCCGTCGAGGCACGCAACCTCGCGCCGCTCCCGGGCGACGTCGACTTCACGGTGGGCGCGAGCCTGCCGATCTCGGGGCTGACCGCGTGGCAGGGACTGTTCGAGCACGGCCGCCTTCAGGCGGGGCAGAGCGTGCTCGTCCACGGCGCGGCCGGCGCAGTCGGGACGATGGTGACGCAGCTCGCGCGTGAGTTCGGTGGGTACGTCATCGGCACCGGGCGCGCTGCCGACCGTCAGAAGGCGCTCGACTTCGGCGCGCAGGAGTTCGTCGACCTTGAGAACGACGCGCTGGAAGACGTCGGCGGAGTCGATGTGGTTTTCGATGTCATCGGCGGCGACATCCAGAAGCGGTCCGCGGGTCTGGTTCGAGCCGGAGGGACGCTGGTGTCCATCGTCGGGCCGCCCGAGGCGCGGCCCGCGGACGGCCTGGCGGTCGACTTCGTTGTCGAGGCCGATCGTGCCCAACTGAGTGAGATCGTCCGGCGGGTGCGGGACGGACGACTGCGGACGAACATCGGCAACGTCTCGACCCTCGACGACGCCGTCGCCGCCTTGAACCCGACCGAGCGGAGCAAGGGGAAGACGATCATCCGCGTCCCGGCCTCCGCGGCGCGCTCAGCGGACGCGAGGAGCGATCGATGACCGAGACGACCGAGACGGCGATCCTGGCGGGCGGCTGCTTCTGGGGGATGCAGGACCTGCTGCGCAAGCGCCCCAGCGTCATCTCGACGCGCGTCGGATACACCGGCGGCGATGTCCCCAACGCGACCTATCGCCACCACGGCACGCACGCCGAGGCGATCGAGATCGTCTTCGACCCCAAGCGGATCTCCTACCGCGACATCCTCGAGTTCTTCTTCCAGATCCACGACCCGACGACGAGGAATCGCCAGGGCAACGACGTCGGCGCCAGCTACCGCTCGGCGATCTACTACGTCGACCCCGAGCAGGAACGGGTCGCGCGCGAGACGATCGCGGACGTCGACGCCTCCGGGCTGTGGCCCGGCAAGGTCGTCACCGAGGTCGAGCCGGCCGGGCCGTTCTGGGAGGCCGAGCCCGAGCATCAGGACTACTTGGAGCACTACCCCAACGGCTACACATGCCACTTCGTGCGGCCCAACTGGAAGCTCCCGCGCCGCCAGGAGGCCGCGCCGCCCGCCGACTAGATGCCGTCGTTCCGCCACATCCGCGCCGCCCGACCTGCAATTGCAGGTCTCTTCGGAGCGCGCCCGAGAGGATTCGAACCTCTGACCTTCGGTTCCGTAGCTCCTCGGGAAGCGGGTGAGCTCGTCTGGAAAGCGGTGGGACGTAGCGGCTCGTCTGGTTGGAGCGGGGTGCTTTGGCCGAGTGTGGGACGAATCTCGGGACGAACTGAGCGGAGCTCGCGTCACGCGCGCTGGTCCACGAGCCGATTGCGTCGCTCGTAGGCGGCCCTCCACGCGGGCTTCGTGCGGCGCAGCTGGAAATGCCACTCGTCGATACCCACCACCCTCTGGGGCAGGGTCCGAAGGGCGCGAGACCATGCCTGCTCGAATGGATACCCGCGCGTGCGGTAGAGCTTGAGCATTTCCCTCACGTCGCTGGCGGGTGACGGCTCATCGAGGATGTCGAGGAACTCCGCCACATGGCGAGGTCGGGGCTCTATCCGCTCCTCGACGGCGCTCATGCGAAGGGGCGGGCTTTCAGGCCGCATCCTCTGGCAGGCTTGCGCAGCACATGGCCAGACCGACCGACCTGATCGCGGAGGCGCGTCGTCAGTGGGAACGGCGCTGGGGCGGCGCCCCGGCGGCGCCGATGGCGGCGGTGACCTCGATCATGCGGGTGGAGCAGGTGTTGATGGCGGAGCTCAACGAGCTGCTCAAGCCGTTCGACCTGACGTTCCCGCGCTATGAGGCGCTGATGCTGCTGTCGTTCTCGCAGAAGGGCGAGCTCCCGCTGGGCAAGGTGGGCGAGCGGCTGCAGGTGCATCGCACGAGCGTGACGAACACGATCGATCGTCTCGAGGCGTCCGGTTATGTGAGCCGCAAGCCGCATCCGGAGGACCGCCGGACGACGCTTGCCGAGATCACGCCGGCGGGGCGTCGGGTGGCCAAGCGGTCGACGGTGGTTCTGAACGACGCGGACTTCGCGCTCGAGGGCTTGACGCGGGCCGAGATACAGGCGCTCACCAGACTCCTGCGCGAGGTCCGCGCCGCGGCGGGCGACTTCGACTGAGCTCGTGCAGGCTCCGGCGGGACGCCCCAATCGGGACGCCCCGCCGGCTATGGAGGGATGTACTGCTGTCCCCCACCGGCCACCGCAGCGGCCGGGAGGCTTGTGTGAGCTCAGAGGCATGGCGCCGTGCGACTCGCCTCGCAGCGCAGGAGCGTGGCGACCCGCTCGACGGCGCTGCCGCGATTGAGCACCGCGGTCACGCCGAGCCGCTCGAGCGCGGCTGCGTCATCCGCCGGGATCGTGCCGCTGACGACCACGCGCACCTCGCCGGCGCCGCCTGCGCGCAGCAGCTCGAGGATCCGGGGCACGAGCACCATGTGCTCGCCGGACAGGATCGACAGGGCAACGGCGTCCGCGTCCTCCTGGATGGCGGTCTCCACGATGCCCTCCGGGCGGTCCTCGGGGCCGGTGTAGATCACCTCGACCCCCGCGTCGCGCAGCAGTCGCGCGATCAGCTTGGCGCCGCGATCGTCGCCCTCCAGCGCCAGCTTCGACACCACGATCCGCGGTCTCTTCACCGTTACAGCCATCACCCCTCGTGTAGCCAGGCCACTTGCCCGCGCCGTTCGGATAGTCGGAACATCGCATAGTTGCCCAAACGCGTCAAGTCGTTAATATGCGGGCTTCCTACTATCTGGCTTGCACGTATGTCCGACACTGCCATCATCAACCCAGGCACGCAGCTCCAGCTCGATGGCTGGGAGCGCGCCTATGCGGACTCCCCCGAGCGCGACGCGCCGTTCACCACCCTCTCGGGCGAGCCGATCCGGCCGCTCTACACGGAGGCGGACCTGCCCCCGAGCGAAGAGATCGGCCTACCGGGGCAGTTTCCGTTCACCCGCGGGGTGTACTCGTCGATGTACCGGGGGCGACTGTGGACGCTGCGTCAGTTCGCGGGCTTCGGGACAGCGGAGGAGACCAACGAGCGCTTCCGCTACCTGCTCGACCACGGGCAGACGGGACTGTCGACGGCGTTCGACATGCCGAGCCTGATGGGCCACGACTCCGACCACCCGCTGTCGCTGGGCGAGGTGGGCCGCGAGGGCGTGGCCGTCGACACGGTCGACGACATGGAGACGCTCTTCGCCGGCATCGACCTCGGCGAGGTGTCGGTGTCGATGACGATCAACGCGCCGGCGGCGATCATGCTCGCCTACTACGTCGTCGCGGCCGAGCGCCAGGGCGCGGCGCCGGAGCGGCTGGCCGGGACGATCCAGGCGGACATCCTCAAGGAGTACATCGCCCAGAAGGAGTGGTGCTTCCCGATCGATCCGGCCATGCGCCTGCTCGGGGACATGATCGAGTGGTGCACGCAGCAGATGCCGCGCTGGCACCCGGTCAGCATCAGCGGTTACCACATCCGGGAGGCGGGTTCGACGGCGGCGCAGGAGCTGGCGTTCACGCTGAAGGACGGGCTGACCTACGTCGAGCAGGCGGTGGAGCGCGGCCTCGACGTCGATGACTTCGCGCCGCGGCTGTCGTTTTTCTTCAACGCGCAGATCGACTTCTTCGAGGAGATCGCCAAGTACCGCGCCGCCCGGCGGATCTGGGCGCGCGAGATGCGCGAGACGTTCGGCGCCAGGAGCCCGAAGTCATGGCTCATGCGCTTCCACACCCAGACAGCCGGGGTTTCGCTCACCGCGCAGCAGCCCCTCAACAACATCACCCGCACCGCGATCGAAGCGCTCGCGGGCGTGCTCGGCGGCACGCAGTCGCTGCACACCAACTCCTATGACGAGGCCCTCGCGCTGCCCACCGAGGATGCGGTGCGCATCGCGCTGCGCACCCAGCAGATCATCGCCCACGAGACAGGAGTGGCGAACACCATCGACCCGCTAGGCGGCTCGTATTTCGTGGAGGCCCTCACCGACCGGATGGAGCAGCTCGCCTACGACTACTTCGCGCGGATCGACGAGCTCGGCGGGATGGTCGCCGCGGTCAAGCAGAACTACCCCCAGCGCGAGATCGCCGACGCCAGCTTCGAGCTCCAGGGCGAGATCGATGCCGGCCGCCGGCTCGTGGTGGGAGTCAACGCCCACACCGAGGGCGACGACGGCTACACGCCGACCCTGCGCATCGACCCCGCGCTTGAGCGCAAGCAGATCGACCGCCTGCGCAGCGTGCGCGCTTCGCGCGACGGAGCGGCCGTCGAGGCGACGCTCGCCCGGCTTCGCGAGGGCGCCGCTCGGGAGGGCAACCTCATGCCGCTGCTGATCGACGCCGCGCGCGTCGGCGCAAGCGAGGGAGAGATCGTCCACGCGCTCCAGCAGGTCTGGGGCGACTACACCGAGACCCCCGTCTTCTGACATGCACATCGAAACTTGCCGGCCCTCATATCGCGCCGCAACACCCCCGCGGCGCCGGCCGGGAAGCCGCCACGGTCCACTCCTCCCTCGCCGTGGCGGAAGGGCCTATCTGTCGGGCCGGGGCGAGCCGAAACCCGCTCGCCCCGGCCCGCAGTGGTCCACCAACGACGGACATGAGAGGAGCTGCACATGGCGATTGAGCGCGTAGCGGTGCTCGGCGGCGGATTGATGGGCTCGGGCATCGCCGAGAGCGTGGCGGCCGCCGGCGTGGCGGTGATCGTGCGAGAGGTCGACGACGAGGCTGTGACTGCGGCGCGCGGCCGCATCGAGGGTTCGCTCGCCCACGCGGTCTCGCGCGGCAAGCTCGACGCCGGCGAGCGCGACGACGTGCTGTCGGGCATCGAGTTCACCACGGACCTCGGCGACGTGGCCGACGCCGATCTCGTGATCGAGGCCGTGCCCGAGGAGCTGGGCCTGAAGTGCGCCGTGCTCGCCGACGTGGCGGGGCGCGTGTCGGCCGAGGCGATCATCGCGTCGAACACCTCCTCGATCCCGATCGCGCAGCTCGCCGCCGGCGTGCCCCACTCCGAGCGGGTGGTGGGGCTGCACTTCTTCTCACCCGTGCCGGTGATGAAGCTCGTCGAGGTCGTCGTCGCGCTCGACACCAGCGAGGAGACCCTTGCGGCGGCCCGGGAGTTCGCGCAGCGGATCGGCAAGGTCGCGATCGAGACCAAGGACCGCTCCGGCTTCATCGTGAACATGCTGCTCGTGCCCTACCTGATGGCCGCGGTGCGCATGTACGAAGACGGCTTCGCCACCGCCGAGGCGATCGATGAGGGCATGCGGCTGGGATGCGGCCACCCGATGGGACCGCTCACGCTGTGCGACTTCATCGGCCTCGACGTGCTCTACAGCGTGTGCGACTCGCTGTATGAGGAGTTCAAGCGGCCTGAGTACGCACCGCCACCGCTACTCAAGCGCATGGTGGCCACCGGACGTCTGGGCAAGAAGAGCGGCCGCGGCTTCTATGACTACACACGCGCGCGAGAGCGGGCGGCGGCGTGACGACGGTCGCCACGCCGGGGGTGTACGCGGTCCCACCGGACCTGCTCGACTTCCGCGACACGATCCGCCAGATAGTGGCCGAGCGGGTCGCGCCGAGGGCGGCGGAGATCGACGCCACGGGCGAGTACCCGTCGGACGTGCGCCGTCTCCTCGCCGAGCACGACGTGCTCGGGCTGCCGTTCCCCGAGGAGTACGGCGGCACGGGCACCGGCACGCTGATGCTGCAGATCGCCGTGGAGGAGATCGCCAAGGCGTGCGCGTCGAGCGCGCTCATCCTCATGGTGCAGGAGCTCGGGACCCTGCCGATCCAGCTCTTCGGCACCGAAGAGCAGAAGCAGCAGTGGCTGCCGCGCTGCGCGAGCGGCGAGTGGACGCCCGCCTTCGCGCTGTCGGAGCCCGAGGCCGGCAGCGACCCGGCGGCCATGCGCACCCACGCGGTGCGCGACGGCGACGAGTGGGTGATCAACGGCGCCAAGAACTGGATCTCCAACGCCGGCATCGCGGACTTGTACGTGGTGTTCGCGGTCACGGACGCCGAGTCCCGGCGGCTCACCGCGTTCGTGGTGGAGAAGGACCGGCCCGGGTTTTCCATCGGCGGGTACGAGCACAAGCTCGGCATCAAGGGCTCCCCCACCGGGTCCCCGGTGCTCGAGGATGTGCGCGTGCCGGCGGAGAACCTGCTCGGTGAGGAGGGCAAGGGCCTGGCGGTGGCGCTGGCCACGCTCGAGCGCACCCGCCTCGGCGCGGCGGCGCAGGCCGTGGGCATCGCTCAGGGTGCGACCGATTACGCGAACGCGTACGCCCGCGAGCGCGTGGCTTTCGGCAAGCCGATCAACCAGCATCAGGCGATCCAGTTCAAGCTCGCCAACATGGAAACCGGCACGGCTGCCGCCCGCGAGCTGCTCTACAAGGCGTGCGCGGTGGCCGACCGCGGGGAGCCCGGCCTCGCCAAGTGGTCCTCGATGGCAAAGCTGTTCGCCTCCGACAACGCCATGCGCGTGACCGTCGAGGCCGTGCAGGTGCTCGGCGGCTACGGCTACGTCAGCGACTACCCCGTCGAGCGCATGATGCGCGACGCCAAGATCACCCAGATCTACGAGGGCACCAACGAGATCCAGCGCATGGTGATCGCGAGGGCGATGGGGTGAGTGGCGGGACCGCCGCCGAGCGGAGCATGCGCGACGGCGCTCGGGACTAACGAGCGAGCGCAGCCTCCCGATAGCCCTCGTCGCGATCGTGGCTGTCGAGGGTGTGGCGCCTGAGCTCGCCAACGTGCCCGCCGAAGCCACCACCACGCGAGCGATGAGCCTCCGGTCGCGCGCCTGCAAGCCGGCGACCGCTACCTGTATCCCGCGCCGACCTGCGACGCAGCATCGCCACGAGCTGCGGGCGCAACGTTGCGGCCGAAGACGTCGGCGCCCCGCTGTCCAAGCGCATGGTCGCAACCGGCCGGCTGGGCAAGAAGAGCGCGCAGCTTCTACGAGTTCGGCTAGGAGGGGAGGAGCCAGCGGACCGGCCGAGATGCGACCTCGCGGTAGCGGCGCTGGATGTAGTCCTCGAACTCGCCCATGTGCGCGTCCATCGCGCGGAAGCTGGCCTCCGGATCGCGCGCCTCGAGCGCCTCCACGATCCGCTCGTGGGCCGCGACGACGGCGGACTGCTGGCGCCGGCTGTAGGTGACGCCAATCGCGTGGCCGTCGCTGATCGCCTTCAGCGTTGAGTGGAAGACGGCGAGCACGGCGTTGCGCGCGGCGTTGGAGCAGATCTCGTGGAAGCGCATGTTCTCGGCGCGGAAGAACGCCTCGTCGCCCACGCGCTCGGCCATGGTCTCCGTCGACGCGCGCAGCTCGGCAATGTCCTCATCCGTGGCGTGCGTGGCCGCGAGCCGCGCCAGCTCGGCCTCGATCGCGCGCCGGGCCTGAATGACCTGCTTGTATGGGGCCTCGGTGGCCTGCAGGAACAGCGACAGCACGTCGACGAGCGGGCGATGGTCGGGCCGCAATACCACTGGTCCGCCGCGCGGGCCGGCCTTGACGCTGATGACGCCGAGCAGCTCGAGCAGCCGGAGCGCCTCGCGGAGCGTGCCGCGCCCGATCTGGAACTCAGCGATGAGGTCGCGCTCCGGTGCGAGCATGTCGCCCGGCGACAGCGTCGCGATCCGCTCCCCGAGCGCGTGCGCTACGACGACTGCCGTCTTCGGCGGGCGGCGGACGGCGTCGGGACGCTCGAAGGCCGATCGGCTGGGTGTGTCGCCAGCCATCATTGAACCGAGCATATGGACCGTACCGGCGGCACGTCCATTCTTCGTCAGACCCGCTGGACCAGCGTCGCGGTGCCGAGTCCGCCGCCGCAGCACATCGTCACCAGGCCGAGCTCCTTGTCCTCGTCCTCGAGCTCGTGCAGCAGCGTCGTGATGAGGCGCGCGCCCGTCGATCCCAGCGGGTGCCCGAGGGCGATTGCGCCCCCGCGCGGGTTGACCCGATCCATATCGGGGTCGTGCTCGCGCCCCCACGCGAGCACGACGGACGCAAACGCCTCGTTGATCTCGATGATGTCCAGATCGCCAATCGCGAGGCCGTTGCGACGCAGGATCTTCTCGGTCGCCGGAATCGGCCCGGTAAGCATGGTGACCGGATCGACACCGAGCACGACCTGGTCCCCCACCTTCGCGCGCGGCTCGAGCCCCAGCGCGACCGCCTTCTCGCGGCTCATCAACAGGAGCGCTGCCGCGCCGTCCGAGATCTGCGACGAGTTGCCCGCGGTGACCTTGCCGTCCTCCTTGAAGGCCGGCTTGAGCTGGGCGAGCGCGTCGAGCGTCGTGTTCTCGCGGATGCCCTGGTCGGTGACGTGGGCGTCGCCGCCGTTGACCGCCGTCGGCAGGATCTCTCGCTCGAACCTGCCTGCGGCGGTGGCCTGGTGGGCGAGCTGGTGCGAGCGGAGCGCGAACGCGTCCATCTCCGCGCGGCTGATCTCCCAGCGGTCCGCGATCATCTCCGCGCCGACGCCTTGGGGCACGAGCTCGTAGCGTTCGAGCAGCTCCTCGGTGAACGGGTTGCCCCATTCCTGCTGCGCCGCGTCGTTCACGCCGAAGCCCACCCGCCCCATATGCTCCACGCCGCCGGCCACGACGACGTCATCCATGCCGGCGGAGATGCGCAGGGCCGCGAGGTTGACCGCCTGCTGGCCCGAGCCGCAGCGGATGTCCACGGTCGTGGCGCCCGCGGTCTCGGGCAGCCCCTTCTGCAGCCACGCGTTGCGGGTGATGCCGGCGGACTGCTCCGCCGTCTGGTAGACGCAGCCCGCGATCACATTGTCCACCTCGGCGGGGTCCATTCCGGCCCGCTCGACGACTTCGGTGAAGCAGCGCCCGAGCAGGTCAGCGGGATGGACGTCCCGGTAGTAGCCCTTCTCACGATGGCCGCGGCCGACCGGCGTGCGCACCGCCGCCACGATCACCGCATCCCGCCCGCCGTTGGTCATGTCTGCGCTCCTCTCTCTTCGGATGTGGCCGCAGCGCCCGCCGCAGTGGCGGCCTCAAGCAGCCGGGCACGCTCAACAATCTTGACCCGCGGGCGCCCGGCACGCTCCCCGGCGCTCGTCTCCCGCTCGTCGATCGCGACCCAGCCCGGACGGTCGACGATCTCGATGCCGCCTGAACGCAGCCGCTCCAAGAGCTCGGCGGACGGCGCGGCCGGCGGCGGCAGCCGTCCCGCTCGGAGATCCTCCAGCAGCGTGTCGACGGTCTCCTGCGCGCAGCGTTTGTTCGTGCCGATCACGCCGGACGGCCCGCGCTTGATCCAGCCCGCGGCGTAGACACCGGGGATCGGCGCGCCGGTCACGGGGTCGGTCACCCGCCCGCCCTCGTGAGGGATAGTCGCGCGGCCCTCGTCAAACGGAAGGCCGGGCACCGCCACACCGCGGTAGCCCACGGAGCGGAAGACGAGTTCTGCCTCCACCAGCTCCGTGCGCCCGGTCGGGCGCGCCACAACGGAGCCCGCATCGCCGGGGACCAGTTCGTTGCCGGCGACCTGGACGGCCTCGACGCGGCCGGAGCCCAGGATCTCAACCGGCGAGGCGAGGAAGCGCAGCACGATCCGCTTGGGTCGCCCGGCCGGCTCCCGGCGTGCGAACTCGGCCAGCGTCGCGAGGTTGCGGTCGCCGCCGTCCTCGGCGAGGGGCTCGTCGTCGACGTCGACGATCACGTCGGTCTGGTCGAGATCAGCGAGCTCGCGCAGCTCCGGGTTCGTGAATGCGGCCTGGGCGGGACCGCGCCGCCCCAGCACGAGCACCTCCTCGACCGAGCTCTCGCCGAGCGCCGCGAGCGCGTCGTCGGCGATGTCGGTGGAGGCGAGCTCGCGCGGACCGAGCACGAGCATGCGGGCGATGTCGAGCGCAACGTTGCCGTTGCCGATCACCACCGCCCGGCGTGCCGAGAGATCGAAATGGGCGCCGTGGTGGTCGGGGTGGCCGTTGTACCAGGCCACGAAATCCGCGGCCGCGTAGCTCCCGGGAAGGTCCTCGCCGGGGATGCCCAGGCGCCGGTCGGCGGCCGACCCGATGGCGTAGACCACGGCGTGGTAGTGCCCGGCCAGCTCGTAGTGGGCGACGTCCCGCCCCACGTCGACGTTGCCAGCGAAGCGAAAGCCGGACGACACCGCGGTCTTCTCGAAGACCCGCGTGACCGACTTGATCTTGGGATGGTCGGGCGCCACCCCGGCGCGGACGAGGCCCCACGGGGTGGGCAGGCGGTCGTAGACGTCCACCCGGACGTCCGTGTCGCGCACCTTGAGCAACTGCTGCGCGGCGTAGGCGCCGGCCGGGCCCGACCCGACAATCGCGACGTGGACCGGTCCCGCGCAGCGCTGCATCTCTTCACCCTTGTGGCTCAAATCCACAGGTTAACCATTATAAGCGTTATGCCGTTACTCGGTTAGAATGTGCCCGATGTCAACGCCTGCTGACTTGTCGACCGCCGCGGACCGGCACGAGCAGCGCGTGCTCGCGGCGCTCATCTTCGCGGCCGCGACCGTAGCCCTCGTTTCGACGCTCGGAATCCCCGTCATCCCTGTCATCGCCGCCGACTTCGGCGTGCCGCTGGACGACGCGCAGTGGATCCTCACCATCACACTCGTCGTCGGCGCGGTTGCCACGCCGGTGCTCGGAAGGCTCGGCGACGGCGCCCGCCGGGCGCGCGTGCTGATCGCCGCGCAGTGCACCGTGGTGGTCGGCTGCGTGGTGTCGGCCACGGCCGGCTCGTTCGAGCAGATGCTCATCGGCCGGGGTCTCCAGGGCATCGGCTACGCGACCGTGCCACTGGCGATCTCGGTGGCGCGCGAGCAGCTCAGCGAGCCGCTGCGGAGGAAGGGCATCGCCGCCCTGTCGGTCACGGTGGCGATCGGGCTAGGGCTGGGCTTCCCCGTCACGGGAGCGCTCGCAAGCGTCTGGAACTCCGGCGCCGCGTACTGGTTCGGCGCCATTTTCAGCGCCGCCGCCGTCGTGACCGTGCGCGCGGCGGTGCCGCTCGGCCCGCGATCGGCGGCGCGGATGCCGATCGACGGGCTGGGCGTGGTCCTCCTCAGCGGCGCGCTCGCGGCGCTGCTCCTCGGCGTCACCCGTGCCGGCCGTGACGGCTGGGGGTCGGGGCTCGTGCTCGGCCTCCTAGGTGCCGCGGCCGCGCTGCTGACGCTGTTCGCCTTGGTCGAGCTGCACGAGCGTCAGCCACTCGTTGACCTGAGACTCATGTCCCAGCGCGCCGTGGTGGGCACGAACGCGGCTGCGATGCTCATGGCCGTGTCGATGTACATCGCGCTCTCGCTCGTCAGTCGGGTTGCCCAGACGCCCGCGTCGACCGGCTACGGGCTCGGCGCGTCGGCCGCCACGGCCGGCCTGCTCCTGCTGCCGCTGTCGGCCGGCAGCTTCGTGTCGCAGCCCGCTGCCCTGGCGGCGGGCAGCCGGCTCGGCCTCCGGGTCGTGCTTCCCGCGGGCGCCATGATCATGGGCATCACCCAGGTCGCGCTCGGTCTCTGGCACGGCAGCCTGTGGGCGCTCGCGGCGGCGATCGCGCTGCTGGGGATCGGCGTGGGCAGCACCTTCGCGCTGATGCCCGGGATCATCACCGCGAGCGTGCCGCCCGAGCGGACCGGCAGCGCGATGAGCCTGCACCAGGTCGTCCGGGCTGTAGGCGGCGCCCTCGGCAGCGCCCTCAGCGTAACCATCCTCGCCGGGCACACCAACGCCGGCGCGGCGTTCCCCTCCGACGCCGGCTACGGCGTGGCCTTCGCCCTGAGCTTTGCGCTCTGCGCCGCCGCGGCGGCGGTCGCGCTCGTGGCGGTACCGCCAGCACACGGAGCCGGGGCCGGCCGCGTGGCCGCCACGCATCCGGCCGGGGACCCGGCGATCGTGGAGGCCGACGCCGGGGAGGACCGGCGATGAGCAGCGTGGGCTCGCGCGTGCAGGGCGACAGGCGGCGCCACGGCCGCGACGCCGGGGCCACGCGCCGGGCGCTGCTGGAGGCCGCGGCGGACCTCTTCCAGCAGCGCGGCTACGACGGTGCGACGGTGCGCGCGATCGGCGCGCGCGCCAACGCCGATCCGGCGCTCATCGCGCGCTACTTCGGCAGCAAGGAGGGCCTTTACATAGCCGCGCTCGCGGCCGCGGACGACGACGGCGCGGCGCGAGTGCCGGACCCCGCTCCGTCCGCCGTGGCACGGCGGCTGCTCGACCGCTGGGGCGGGCCCACCTCGAGTCCCGTCGCCCGCGCTCTCGTCACGCCTGGCCTGAGTGACGACGTGCGCGCGCTGCTGAGACGGGTGCTGGACGGCCGCCTCATCGGGCCGATCGCCGAGGTGCTCGAGGAGCGCGGCCACGACCGCGCGAGGCTGCGCGCCGAGACGCTGGTGGCGATGCTGCTCGGGCTGGCGGTCGCGCGCTCCACCGGGCACCTGCCGGAGCTCGCCCGGGCGTCCACCGACGACCTCGTCGAGATCCTTGGCCGCGCGCTCGAGCCGTGAGCGCCGAACGCGGCTCAGGCGCCCGGGAGCAGCCAGCGGATCGTCCGCGTGAGCACTCCGGGATAGCGGCGGGTGAGGTAGCGTTCGAACTCGAGCATGTGGGTGCTCATGGCCTCGTAGGCCGCGTCGGGATCCGACGCCTCAATCGCGTCGGTGATCCGCTTGTGAGCGTCGACGACTGCCGAGCGTCGGCGCACCGTGTAATTGACGCCGATGATGTGGCCGTCACTGATCGCCTTGAGCGACGAGTGGAAGACCTGCAGCACCTGGTTGCCGGCGGCCACCGCGCAGGCCTCGTGGAAGCGGAGGTTCTCGGCCAGGAAGAAGTCGCTGTCGCCGAGCCGCTCACGCATCGCCTCGATCGACGCTCGCAGGGCGGCGATGCCGTCCTGGTCGGCCCGCTCGGCGGTGAGCCTTGCGAGGTCCGCCTCGATCGCCCGCCGTGCCTTGACGACCTCGATGAACGGGGCCTCCGCCGACTGTAGGAACACCGAGAGCGTGTCGGCAAGCGGGCGGTGGTCGGGCCGCATGACGACCGGCCCGCCGCGCGCGCCGGTCTTGACGCTCACGACGCCCTGCAGCTCGAGCAGCCGCAGCGCCTCGCGGAGCGTGCCACGTCCGACCTGCAGCTCCCCGATCAACTCACGCTCGGGAGGGAGCATCGCCCCGGGCTCGAGCTCGGACACGCGCTGCGCAAGCGCGTGCGCCACCACGACGGCGGTCTTCGCAGGCCGACGCAGCACGCTAGCGACCGTCTACCAGGGGCGAGAGACCCGTGGGCGCGTCGAGATCGATCCGCGCGGTCGCCATGACGCGTGCGAGCGTCATGTATTGCCCGATCACCAGCAGCAGCTCCACGAGCTCGCGCGGCGTGAAGCGCTCCGCCGCGGCCTCGAAAGTCTCGTCGGACGGCGATGCCTCGCGGACGACCTCCTCCGTGAAGCGGAGCAGCAGGCCGGCGTCGCCGTCGAGCGGCGCGCCGGTGCGCGCGGCCTCGATCTCGGCGGCTGTCGCGCCGGCCTCGGTCGCGATCGGCTCGTGCTGAACCCACTCGTATTGCGCGCCGGG
The DNA here is from genome assembly GCA_040901445.1 of Thermoleophilaceae bacterium. Classification (GTDB taxonomy): domain Bacteria; phylum Actinomycetota; class Thermoleophilia; order Solirubrobacterales; family Thermoleophilaceae; genus JBBDYQ01. Next base: position 448,745 of record JBBDYQ010000002.1, read on the forward strand.
CGTGAGCGCCGCGACCCGCAGGATCGCCAGCTCGCGCAGCCGCGCCGGGAGCGCAAGGTCGCGCAGGAGAACGGCACCGAACCGCAGCCACGGCGCGAACGCGGTTTCGGCGTGCGCGACGAGCTTGAAGATGTTGAGGTCCGGCGCCCGCTCCAGCCGCTCACGGACCCCGGGCGGCGCCGACTCGGGAGTGACGTATGGCAGCCTCGCCACCGCCTAGACCGAGCCCTCCCACCAGTGGAGGACGCGCTTCTGCACGGCGTCGGAGATCGTGACCAGAAGGACGCCGACGACGCTGAGCACGATGACGACGCAGAACGTGAGCGTCGAGTCGACCGACGAGATCGAGTTGAACAGCAGGCGCCCCATGCCGAGCCGGCCGGTCAGGATCTCAGCGGTGACCACGGCCACGAGGCCGAAGCTGATCGCGTTGGGCAGCGACGCGAACGTCCAGACCATCACGTACGGCAGCCGGACCTGGCGCATGACCTCCGCGCGGCTCGCTCCCAGCAGGCGCGCGTTCTGCACGGTCTGCTGCGGCACGCTCACGCCGCCGGCGAACGCGTTGTAGAAGACGAGGAAAAAGACCACGGCGACCGCCGTGAGCACCGACGCGGTGAGCGTGGGGCCGGCGATGATCACGAAGATCGGGATGAGCGCGATCCGCGGCGTGGCGTTCAGCACGGTCACGTAGGGGCTGAGCACGCGCCGCGACGTGGCGCTGTTGCTGAGCAGGAGCCCGAACAGCGCGCCGAGGAGCGTGCCAATGGCCACGCCGAGGAACGTGCCCTGCAGCGTGTCCCAGAGGAACGGCCACACCGTCGGCTGGCCGTCGGCGCCCGTGGCCATGTCGACCAGTCGGTCGAACACGAGCGACGGGCTGCTGACGAAGAACGGATCGAACACCGGCGAGCGCTCGCGCAGCCAGCCGATCTGCGGCAGGAACTGCCACGACAGGAGGACAGCCGCGAGGATGCCGAGCCGGAGCCCCCACACGCCGGCGGTCCCGAGCGGCACGCGCGGAGCCAGGTCGAGGTCACGCTGCGACGGCGCAACCGCCTCGTCGCTGACCGAGCGTGGCGGGCTGTCGGCCACGGCCTCAGACATGGGCGTGATCCTCGGGCCGGTGCGCGCCGCCCGCCGCGATCTGTTCGGTCAGGTCGTGCCAGAGGCGCGCGTAGATCTCGAGGTACTCGGGTGTCTCGCGGAGCTCGAGCATGCGCCGGTTGTCGCCGAACGGGACCTCCTGCTCGCTGGCGATCGACGCCGGGCGGTTGCTGAGGATCACGACGCGGTCGCAGAGCGTGATCGCCTCCGCCAGGTCGTGGGTGACGAGCAGCGCCGTCATGTCCATCTTCCGGGCAATCTGGAAGACGTCCTGGTGGATGCCGATTCTGGTCGGCTCGTCGACGGACGAGAACGGCTCGTCGAGCAGCAGGATCTGCGGGTAGACGGCGACGGCGGTGAGGAAGGCGAGCCGCCGCCGCATGCCGCCGGAGAGCTGATACGGATAGGCGTCGCCACCGTCGCTGAGCCCGGCCATCTCGAGCAGTTCCTCGACGCGGTCGTCGATCGAGTCGCGACCGCGCCGGAGGCGGCTCCGGCGGGCGCCGTGGCGCTTGAAGCGGGTGAAGAAGCGCACGTTCTCCGCCACCGTGAGCCATGGCAGCACGGTGTCCTTCTGGAACACCATGCTGAGCGTGTGTCGGCGTGAGCCTCGGAGGTCCCGGGAGATCCGTCCGCCCGTTGGCCGCGCCAGCCCGGCGATGAGCGACAGCAATGTGGACTTGCCGCACCCGCTCGGGCCCACGATGCCGACAATCTCCCCCGCCCCGATGGAGAGGGAGACCCCCTCCAGCACCTCGGTGCCGGAGGGGTACGAGAAGCGCACGTCGCGCAGCGTCAGAATCTCCCAGGACTTCCCCGTCATGTGGCTATGACCCTCCGGGCTCTCCGATCCCGTCGGTGTAGTACGACATGTCCACGGCGTTCTCGTACGAGTTCGAGTCAGCCTGGGCATCGAAGCGCGGCAGGCCCCACAGCGCATAGCGCTCGAGCCCCACCGACCACTGGTCCTCCGTGATGAAGCCGTCGTCGCTCCCCACGCCGACATAGGCCTTGAACGTCTCGATGCCGTTGTGCAGGGCGGCTTCCGGAAGCGAGGAGAAGGACTCGTACTCCGACACGGCCTCCGCGATCTCCTCGGTCGACGAGTCCTGGAGGAACTGGCGCGCCTTGTCGATCCCCGACAGGAACGCGGCCACGGACTCCCGCTTGCTCTCGAGCGTCTCGGCGATCCCCCAGAAGACCGTCTCCGGGAACGGCTCGCCGATGAACTCCTCGCGCTGGTCGGGGTCGCGGCTGTCCATCAGGAGGACGACCTGCTCGTCGCCGAGCGCCTCGGTCCAGTTGCCGAGCGCCCCCACGATCACGTCGACCCGGTTCGCCGCCAGCGCGGCGATCTGCGACGGCGCGTCCTGGAACGGGACGAGGTCGCAGCCGAGGTCGAGGTTCTCGTTGTAGAGGGCGGCGTAGCCGTATGCGGAGCTCCCCGGCGGGAACGTCCCGATCCGGCAGTCCGAGAGCTCGCGGAACTTCTCGATCGTGTCGACCTCGCCCGGCGCGCCGATGATGGAGCCGCCCTGGCCACCGCCGCTCAGGCCGTAGATGATGGAGGTCTGCCGCCCCTGGGCCGACACGACGAGCGGAGTGGCGGCCGCGAACTGGGCGATGTCCACGTCACCAGAGGAGACGAGGCTGGCCGTGTTCGCCGCGGTGCCGTCCTGGATCGTGACGTCGAGGCCTTCCTCCTCGAAGAACCCCTGCGAGTCCGCCACGTACGACGTGAAGTCCGACGCGACGGTTGGGATCCCGACCTTCAGCGCTTGGAGGTTCTGCGAGGCCTCGCCGTTGCCCCCGCCGTCATCGTCGTCGTCGCCGCAACCGGCGACGGCCAGCGATGCCGCCAGTAGAAGCGCAGCCAACGACAACATCGCGGCCCGACCGAATCTGTTCCGCATCCCACTCCCTCCGTCAGAGATAACAATGATCATAATATGCATGGCAGCGCATCCCGTGTCAATCCCGCGCTCGTGAGACGAATGCAGCGATCGCCTCGCGTGCCTCCGGCTGGACGAACGCGTCCGCCGCGGCGGTGCGCTCGGCGGCCAGGCCGCGCGCGAGGTCGCCATCCACCCCGTCGTTGAGGCACGCCTTGACGGCGCGCAGCGCGATGGGCGGCATCTCCGCCAGGCGGCCGGCCAGCTCGAGCGCGGCCGCGCGGGCCTCGTCGCAGGCGCGGTTGACGAGGCCGATGCGCTCGGCCGCGTCGGCGTCCAGGCGCTCCGCGAGCATGATCAGCTCCGCGGCTCGCGCCCGCCCGATCAGCCGCGGCAGCCGCTGGGTGCCCCCGGCGGCGGGGATGAGCGCTAGCGATACCTCGGGCAGCCCGATGCGCGGCCGCCCGCGCTGCATCACGCGGAAGTCCATCGCCAGGGCCAGCTCGCAGCCACCGCCGAGCGCGTGGCCCTCGATGGCGGCGACGGTCGGCTTGCCCAGCCGTTGCAGGCGCAGAAACGCGGCATGCGCCCGGTCGACACGCTCGAGCACCGACGCCCGGGTGAGATCGTCGGGGGCCATACGCTTGAGGTCGGCGCCGGAGACGAAGATCCGGTCGTTGGCGCTCGCGAAGACCACCGCCCGCGCGCGATCGTCCTCCTCCAGCAGCCCCGCGACGCTGCTCAGTTCCGCGTAGAGCTCCGGGACGAGCGAGTTCGCCGGGGGGTGGTCGATCTCGACGAGCGCGACGCCCTGGGCCGGGAAGCTGAGGCGGAGGAGGTCCACTGCGACGTCAGCCGATGCGCGTCCAGACCGTCTTGGTCTCGAGGTAGGCGTCGAGGTTCGCCTCCCCGCCCTCGCGGCCGATGCCCGAGCTCTTGAACCCCCCGAACGGCGCCGCGGGGTCGTTCATCGTCACGGTGTTGACGAACACCGAGCCTGCCTGGAGCTTCGCCGCGAGCCGGTGGCCCGCGGCCAAGTCCCCGGTCCAGACGTAGGCCGCCAAGCCGTACTCGCTGGCGTTCGCCCGGCGGGCGACCTCGTCGAGGTCGTCGTAGGGCATGGCCACGAGCACCGGCCCGAAGATCTCCTCGCGTGCGATCGCCATGTCGTCGTCGACGCCCGTAAAGAGGCTCGGTCGTACGAACCAGCCGCGCCCGGCGTTCGCCTCGCCACCATGACCGACGACGAGCTTCGCCCCTTCCTCGATCCCCGAGCGGATGTACTGCAGCACGCGCTCGTGCTGCTCGGCCGAGACGACCGGCCCGAGCTGCGTGTCTGGCGCCAGGCCGGGGCCGACCCGCGCCTTCGAGGCGCGCTCCGCCAGCGCGGCGACAAGCTCGTCGTGCTGGTCGCGGTGCACGAACAGCCGCGTGCCCGCCTGGCACACCTGCCCGGTGTTGAAGTACATCGCCTGATAGGCGCCGCGCGCGGTCTGCTCCACATCGGCGTCCGGCAGGACGATGCTCGGGCTCTTGCCGCCCAGCTCCAGCGTCACGCGCTTGAAGGCCTGCGCCGCCTTGACCCCGATCTCGCGGCCGACCGACGTGGAGCCGGTGAAGGCGATCTTGTCGACGCCCGGATGATCCACCAGCGCTGCACCGGTGGTGCCGTCGCCAGTGAGGACGTTGACCACGCCCGGCGGGAAGCCCGCCTCCTGCACCAGGCGGCCGAGCATCAGCGCCGTGAGGGGCGTCTGCTCCGCCGGCTTGAGCACTACCGTGCAGCCCGCGGCTACGGCCGGCGCGACCTTCTGAACCGCAGTGTAGAGCGGGAAGTTCCAAGGCACGATCTGCGCACACACGCCGACCGGCTCGCGGCGCGTGTAGACATGCATCCCGGGTGCCGACACCGGCAGCGTGTCGCCGGTGATCTTCGTCGGCCAGCCCGCGTAGTAGCGCAGCTGCTCAACCGCCAGCGGCACGTCCACGACCCGCGCCATCCGGACCGGCTTGCCGTTGTCGAGCGCCTCGATCTCCGCAAGCAGGCCCGCACGCGACTCCAGCAGGTCCGCCAGACGCAGCATCAGCCGCGCGCACTCCGCCGGCGTGACCTCGCGCCACGCCCCCTCGAGAGCGGCGCGGGCCGCCGTCACGGCCCTGGCGACATCCTCCGGCCCGGCCAAAGCCACGTCGCAGATCGCCGCCGCCGTGGAGGGATCGTGGGTGCTGAACGTGCGGCCGTCCGCAGCGGCCGTCCACCCGTCGCCGATCAGGAGGCCGTGCGGCCCGGCGACGAACGCGGCCGCGGCCTCGCTCAGCGGCTGGACTTCCTGTTGCTGTGTGGTGCTCATGCCTTCGCCTCCTCCAGCCGGGCGCGCAGCTCCGGCTTCGACACCTTCCCGATCGAGTTGCGCGGCAGCTCGTCGACGAACACCCAGCGCTTGGGGTTCTTGAACCGCGCCAGGCGCTCGTCGCAGAACCGCGCCAGCTCCGCGTCGAGCTCGTCGCCGTCGACGGTGGACGACGGGACGACGAACGCCACCGGCACCTCGCCCCAGCGCTCGTGCGGCTCGGCCACCACTGCGACCTCCGCGACCGCGGGGTGCTGCTCGAGCTGGCGCTCGATCTCGCGCGGGTAGACGTTGAAGCCGCCCGAGACGAGCATGTCCTTGCTGCGATCGACGAGGTAGACGTAGCCGGTGTCGTCGACCATCGCGAGATCGCCCGTGCGCAGCCAGCCGCCGCCCAGCGCCGCCTCGGTCTCCTCCGGGCGGTGCCAGTAGCCCTCCATGATGTTCGGGCCGCGCGCAATCACCTCCCCGATCTCGCCGGGTGGCACGTCGCGATCGTCGGCGTCCACCACCCGCACTCGCACGCCGATCGTCTCCCGCCCCACCGATGTGAGGCGCTGGGACCACTCGCCGCTCGCATCGGGCCGGTGGTCCTCGGGCGGGAGGATCGTGAGGTTGGGCCCGCCCTCAGTGAGCCCGTATCCCTGCTGGAAGTCGCAGCCGAGGCGCTCGAGCGCCTCGGTGAGGATGTCGCGCGGCATCGGCGCCATGCCGTAGGTGATTAGCCGGACCTTGCCGCGCAGGGACGTGCCGGCGGCGTCCACGGCGTCGAGGAGCTGGCGCACCATCGCGGGGACGATGAGCGCCGAGTTGGCTGTGCCCTCCGCCATCTCGCGGGCCGCGCGCTCGGCGTCGAAGCGCGGATGGATCAGGTGCGTGGCGCCCACGTGGGCGAGCAGGAAGATGCGCGAGCCCGCGCCGAGGTGGCAGAGCGGCCCGGTGCTGAGGTACCGGTCGGACGCCACGACGGAGTCCTCTGCGAGCAGGTGCCACGAGTTGGCGACCACGTTGCGGTGGCTGAGCACGACGCCCTTGGGGGTCCCGGTGGTGCCCGACGTGTACATCTGCAGCACCGCCTCGCGGTCGTCGGCCTCCTCGTCGCGCCGCCCCGGCGAGGCGTCGGCGAGCAGGCGCTCGTAGGGGTCGCCCAGCCACAGCAGCCGGCCGTCGAACCCGGCGTCGCCCGTGACCCTGGCCACCAGCTCCCCGAGCGCCGGATCGGCCACGAGCAGGCGCGCCTCGGCGTCGTCCAGGATCTCGGCGACCTCGGGCGCGGCCAGCCGGTAGTTGACCGGCACGCAGGCCAGGCGTGCCGCCGCCGCGCCGAAGTACAGCTCGGGGAACTCGATCCGGTTGGTCGAGAGCAACCCGAAGCGCTCGCCCGCCTCGAGCCCGAGGCCGCCGCGCAGCGCATTGGCCAGGCGCTGCGCGCGCTCCTCGAGCTGCGCGTACGTGAGCGTCCGCCCGCCCTCGGCCACCGCCTCCCAGCCCGGGCGGACGTGGGCGCTGTGGCGGAGCATCTCGGGCACGAGCATCAGGCGCCGCCCTTCGGCGCGTGGCGCACCTGCACGTCGATGACCCAAGGCCGGCCGCTCGCGAACGCCTCCTGCACGGCGCTGCGGCAGGAAGCAGCATCGTCGACCCGCACCGCGTCCAGACCCCAGGACCGGGCGAGCCCGGGCACATCCACAGCCGGGTGGGCGATCGACATCCGCCCAGCGTCGGAGTCGATCGCGAGCGGGTCGGCGGCCAGCTCCGGGCTGAAGTGCTCGGAGTGGAGGAAGTCCTTGAGGATCGCGTAGCCGTTGTTGTTCAGCACGCAGACGACAACGGGCAGCTCCTCGTGGGCGATCGTCCAAAGCCCCTGCACCCCGTAGATCGCCGCGCCGTCGCCGACGATCACGAGCGCGGGGCGATCCTCGCGCGCGATCTTCGCCCCCACCGCCACGCCGAGCGCGTGGCCGAGCGCGCCGCCGCGCGCCGGGGCCAGATAGCTGACCGGGTCATCGAAGGAGCCGAGCAGCGACACCCAGGCGTTCGACACGCTCTCGTCGACCACCATCGCGTCCATGGGGGCGGCGTCGAGGATGGTGGCCACTGCGCTGCGGCCCGACATCGGCGTCTCGGCGGCACTCTCGAGCGAGCGGCGCAGCAGCTTGTCGCGCAGCGCCGGCCCCTCCGTGACAATCCGCTCCCGCCGCTGCTCGAGCTCGGGTGGCACCCCGGACGACAGGCGCTCTCGCAGCCTGTCAGCGATCGCGGGGATTGCCGCGGTCAGGTCGCCGTGCACGAACAGGTCCGGCCGCAGCGCGCCGAGCGGGTCGGCCGGGCTCTCGGTGACCGCCGCCACCCGGCACGCGGGCGGGACCATCTCGGTGCCGGCGAACAGGATTGGAGCGTGCAGATCCACGCCGAAGAAGACGGTGAGGTCGGCACCGCCGAACGTGCGCTCGAAGCTGGCCGCGTTGGGGAAGATCGGCCCACGGTGGCACGGGCTCGAAGTGGGGAAGTTCGCCAGGCTCGACCCCGGCGCCCAGAACGCCGTGGCGCCCGCGAGCTCCGCCAGCTCCGCCAGTGAACCACCCGCGTCGCTCATCCCGACGAGGTCGCCGGCCACGAACACCGGCGACCGCGCCCCGGCCAGGGCGTCTGCCAGCGCGGCCACGTCAGGCCCTGCGGCGGGACCACTCCGGCGCGGGCGGGCGGACACGGCCCGCGCGGGCGCCGCGACCGGCTCGTCCCAGAGGTCGACCGGCACGGCGAGCAGCACCGGCCCCGGCGGCGACGAGGCCGCGGCCACCAGCGACTGCGTGAGCATGTCGGGGATCTCGGCGGCTGTCTTGGCCTCCCAGACCGACTTGCTCACGGCGCGCAGGATGTCGGTGAGGTCGGCCTGGAGGATCGGGTTGAGGTACTGGTGGCGGCGGTCCTGCTGGCCGACGATCAGCACGAGCGGCACGCCGCTGCGCCAGGCGTTGAAGTACATGCTCAGCCCGTTGCTCAGCCCCGGCATGGCGTGCACGAGCGCCACCCCGGGCCGGCCGGTGGCGAGCGCATTGCCCATCGCGGCCGACACGGCGGTGCCCTCGTGGAGCGTGAGCACGTAGCGCAGGCCCGCGTCGTCGCGGGTGAGCTGCTTGATGAGCGGGATCTCCGTGGTGCCGGGATTGCCGAACACCACGTCCACGCCCCCCTGGCGCAGGGCCTCGACCGCCGCCTCCGCCGCCGTCGAGCCGGCCACGCCCGTCGCGTTCGCACCCATTTCAGACTCCCTTCGCCTCGATCACCAGCTGGCCGTCCTCGATCTCGACCGGGTATGTGACGACACGGCTCTTGTCGACGCCGAAGAGCGCCTTGCCGGTCTCGATGTCGAACTCCCACCCGTGCCACGGACAGCGCAGCACCCGGTTCTCCATCCCGTAGCTGTACTCGCCCGGCTTGGACGGCACCATCGTGCCGCCCAGGGTGCCCATGCAGATCGGCGCGCCGTGGTGAGGACAGCTGTTGCGCACCGCGTAGAAGCGCCCCTCGACGTTGTAGACGCCGATCTGGCGCCGCCCGACCCTGAGGATCCGGCAGCTGCCCTCCGGGAAGTCACCGGCGGGCCCGAGGACGTGCTTCACGCCGTCACCCCCTCGGCGACCCGCGGCCGGTAGAGCTCCATCGCGTTCTCGAAGGACACCGCGTCGCGCATGTCCTCCGGCAGCTTGCGGATCGCGCGCGTGTACTGGTCGTTGTCCCAGTGCGGGTAATCGCTGCTGAACATCAGCGTGTGCTCGGCATCCGCGAGCCGCGACATGTGGGCCACGTAGTCGCCCTTGCCCTCGGGCTCCTCGATCGGCTGGGAGGTGAAGCGGACGCAGTCGCGCACGTACTCGCTGGGGCGCCTGGTCACCCACGGGATCTCCACGCGCGAGGCCTGCCACGCCTGGTCCAGGCGGGCGAGCGTCGACGGCAGCCATGACCAGCCCATCTCGGTGAAGCCGAAGCGCAGGCCGGGAAAGCGGTCGAGCACGCCCTCGAACACGATGCTCGCGAGGTGGCCGATGCCGAACTGGAAGAAGTCGACGTAGCGCTCGGCGTACGTGGTCGGCGTGCCGGACGCGAACGACGGCAGGCCCTGGTACATGCCCTCCGTGCCGCAGCCGTGCAGGGTGATCGGCAGCCCGAGCTCGTGCGCGGCGTCGAAGATCGGGTGGTAGTGACGCTGCCCGATCAGGATGTCGAGGAACGGCACCCAGACGGACACGACGCCGTCGGTCGCGCCCACACGCCGGACCTCTTCCGCGGCCGTGTGAGGGTCCTGAGGCGCGACGGTGATCGCCAGGTTGAAGCGGCGGTCGACCGGCAGCCAGTGCTCGATGAAGTAGTCGTTGAACGCCGACGCGAGCGCCGCGGCCTCCTGCGGGTTGGTCCATGCGGACGTGGCGGCGCCCTGGAGCGGAAGGAGGACGGCCGCGCTGACCTCGAAGCGGTCGAGCAGATCCTCCTTGACGTACTCGGGGTCCGACCCCGGCGGCCCGCCGGAGGGTGGGCGGGCGTCGGGGCGCAGGACGTGCCCGCCCGGATGGGCGAACCGGCTTGCGGGAAGCGGCTCGACGAGCGCGGTGGTACGCCCAGCCAGGCGCCGGCGCATCGGCGCCGGCAGGTATTGCTCCAGCGGCTCGCCGCGATCCCGGATCATCGGGTGCACGTCGCAGTCGATGACTCTCGCGTTGCTCATGGTCTCGCTCCCTCGACGACGTGGATTGGGCCAAGAAGGTGGCGCGCGATGATCTCGCGCTGGATCTCGTCAGTGCCGGCGGTGATGCGCTTCGCACGGGCCTCAATCCAGACGCGCCCGATCGGGTACTCGCGCATGTAGCCGTAGCCGCCGTGCAGTTGCAGCGCGTAGTCGGCGACCTCCCCCAGGGCCTCGGCCGCGAAGAGCTTGGCCATGGAGATCTCGTCGGCGCCCGCCCGATCGCGCTGGAACCGCCATGCCGTTCCGTGGACGAGGTCACGGGCTGCGGCCAGCCGCGCTGCGCGCGTGGCCAGCTCGTGACGGATCGCCTGCTTGTCCGCCAGCGGCGCACCGAACTGCCGCCGCCCGCGCACGTACTCGACCGCGAGGTCGAGCGCGTGCCGGCCGAGCGCTACCGACGTGGCGGCCGACATGATCCGCTCCGCCTCGAGCTCCCACATGATCTGGTGAAAGCCGCGCCCCTCCTCGCCGAGCAGCGCGTCCTCCGGCAGCTGCACGGAGTCGAAGAACAGCTCGCAGGTGTCCGAGGCGTGGCGGCCGAGCTTCTCGAGCTTGGGCCCGCGTGTCAGCCCGGGCGTGTCGCCTTCGACCAGGAACAGGCTGAACAGCGGCCGGCCGTCGTCACGCTGCCCCGTGCGCGCAATGACAAGGATCAGCCCGGCGCGGGCGCCATTCGTGATGAACGTCTTGCCGCCGTTCAGCACCCAGCCGCCGCCGCCGCGACGCGCGGACGTGCGGATGCCGGCCACGTCGGAACCGCCGCCGGGCTCGGAGATCGCGATCGCCGCGATGCGCCTGCCGGCCAGCAGCTCGGGTAGGTGGCGCTGCCGCTGCTCCTCGGTGCCGAAGCGCAGGATCGGCGGGCCGGCCATGGCCGTGTGCACTGCCACGGCCGTGCTCACGGACTCCGCGCCGCAGCGCGAGAGCTCCTCGCACAGCACGAGGTTGGCAGCGAAGTCCCCGCCCTGCCCGCCGTAGGCCTCCGGGTACTGCAGGCCCAGCCAGCCGAGCTCGCCGAGCTCCGTGAAGACCTCCGCTGGGAACTCCGCGCGGCGCTCCCACTCCTCGATGTGCGGGACGAGCCGGTCACCCGCCCAAGCGGCGATGGCCTCGCGCAGCTGCTCGTGCTCGTCCCGGAACAGCGGGTGGGCAGGCCTTGAAGATGCCCGTACCGCCATGCCGTCAGGGCACCTCGACATCGAGCAGCGGCACGTGCATCTGCGCGCCGAACATGTCGCTCAGATCCGGGTCCCCCTGCCCGAGGTAGCCCTCGTCGCCGTGCTTCAGGAAGCTGACCTTGATCGCCCGGATGTCGTCCACGAAGTAGATGCCGTGGACGGCCTCGGGCGGCAGCCGGTAGCGCTCCTGCACGACCTCTTCGGTGATCACACCGGAGTCCTTGACGCGCCGGTACGCGTCCTCCTCCGGGAAGTAGATGTCGACCGTAGTCATGAACGGCTCCGCGTTCTTGCTCCGGAAGGTCGAAGCGAGGTCTGCCAGCTTCGTCGCCATCAGCCCAACTCCACGATCTCGTGGGTGAACGGTTCGCACGGATCCTCCAGCGGCAACAGGTGCCAGACGTTGAAGGCGTATGCGGGCCCGAGGGTGAACTGCGTCTGCTGCAGCGGCACCGCGGCGTTGCCGGCGGTGGTGCGGCGGTCCGGGTAATCGGCAAGGAACAGGCGCAGCCGCGCCGTGGTGGTGAGCTCCATGGCCTGCTCCTGGGTAGGAGCGGTCACGAGCGTGAGCACGCCCACCTCGTAGGGCGTGACCTTGCCGAGGTTTGGCTCAGCCGACCCGAGTACGGCGTCGCGGCCGAGCACCCGGAACGTGAGCGTGTAGTCGATCCCGTTCGAGACGTGCTCCACGGCCTCGCGGATGTCGTCGAGGACACCGTCGAGGTGGCGGATCAGCACCTCGTCGCGGATCGCACACAGGGTGGCCGCCTGGAAACCGAGTTGCTTGGCGCCCTCGAGCTTGATCGTGTACGGCGCGTCCCGCCACTTGCCCCCGGAGCAGCGCACGGTGCGATCGTCGACCTGCTCGTAGACCGCGTGCCCGACGTCGAGCACGCCACCGGGGTTGCGCTCCTCGAACGGATCCTCGCGCTCGTACAGCGAGTGGCCGGTGATGGAACGGACGGTGCAGCGGAAGTCCGGGTTGACGGGCGTGACCGTGAACGAATCGCCGTCGAGCTCGGCCAGTACGCCCTCCCAGCCTTGGCTGGGCTCGGCGCACATCCCGCCGCACTCGATGACCTTCGCGGCGTGGCCGGCCAGCCCGCGCGGGTAGCCGTGCGCGAGCAGCGGCGCCATCATCACGCCCAGGTCGAGCGCCCGCCCCGTGATCACGCCGTCGATGCCGTCCTCGGCAAGCGCCCGCATGATCGGCTCCGGGCCCATCTGCGACTGTATGCGGACGGCCTCGGCGACGTCCTGCTCGGTCAGGTACTCGCTTAGCCGCGGGGTCTCGATCGAGCGGCGCGCCTGCGTCCCGTCGCGAAGCTTCTGCTTTAGCCAGTCCTCTGAGATCTCACCGGAGATCACCGCGACGCGGAACGTCGTGCCGTTGTCGCGCGCGATCTCGCGGACGACGTCGAGGTAGGCCTCCAGGTGCACGTCGGCGCCCGCCGCGCCGCCCATCGAGAAGACGAACGGCGTGCCCGTCTCCTTGGCCGCCAGCAGCACCGGCTCGACGCTGCCCCGGCGTAGCGGCATGACCCCGTCGGTACCGAGGTAGTACGGGCCCGCATCCATGCCGGTGCCCTGCCCCGCCACCACGTCCACGCCCTCGCGAATCGTGCGCACGACCGAGTCCACGGTCTGCGGCAGGCGATCCCCCAACCGTCCGTCGACCACATAGGACAACGTCTTCACGCCGCTCCGACTCCTTCCCTTGCAACCAAGCTAACAATGATCATAATATGCTGAAATAGCTCTTCGGTCAAGCGAGGTAGAGGCGGGACACATTGAACTCGATCGGGACAACGGACGGCAGGGTAGGCGACCCTGGATCCGATCACACGGACCGGCTGATGGTCGACACGGTGCGGGGGTTCGCGCGCACTCACGTGGCCCCGGGCGTCATCGAGCGCGACCGCGAGGAGCGCTACGACCGCGACCTGGTGCGGCGCCTCGGCGAGCTCGACCTGCTCGGAGGGACGGTGCCCCAGGAGTACGGCGGCGCCGGCCTGAGCAGCTCCACCTTCGTGGCGATCATCGAGGAGATGTCGCGCGTCGACCACCTCTACGGCCTCGCCATGACGTTCCCGAGCGGGCTCGCCGGGACCGGGCTGCTCGCGGTGGGAACCGAGGAACAGCGGCGGGAGTTCCTGCCCCCGCTGTGCGCCGGCCGGACGCTGGCGTCGGCGGCGATCACGGAGCCCAGCTCCGGCACGCACGTGTCGAACATGCACACCACCTGCCGGCGTGACGGCGACTCGTACGTCATACAGGGCCAGAAAACGTGGATCTCCTTCATCGGGCTCAGCGACTGGCTGATCACCTTCGCGCGGCTCGACGGCCGCAAGGACCGCGAGGCGATCTGCGCGTTCATCGTGCCGACCGACACCCCGGGGCTGACGCTGCAGCCCTTCAGGAACAAGCTCGGCTTCCGGGCCGTGCCGTCGGGCGACGTGTTCCTCGACGGCGTGCGAGTTCCGGCCGACCTGCGAGTGGGCGAGGAGGGCCAGGGGCTCGACGTGGCGATGGCTGCCGTGGAGAGCGGCCGCCTCGGCGTGGCAGCGCGCTCGCTGGGGATCGCCCAGGATTGCCTCGACCGGTCGGTCGCCTACGCGCGCGAGCGCGAGGTCTTCCGCCGCCCGATCGGCCAGTACCAGCTCGTCCAGTCGATGATCACCGACATGGTCGTGGGCATCGAGGGCGCGCGGTCGATGATCTACGAGTTCGCGCGCAAGCGCGACGGGGGCGAGCGGGCGCGCCGCGAGGCCTCGCTCGCGAAGATGCATTCCTCGGACGTGGCGATGATGGCGGCCACGCACGCCGTCCAGATCCACGGCGCCTACGGGGCGCACGAGGAGTACCACGTGGGACGCCACTTCCGTGACGCGAAGATCATGCAGATCATCGAAGGCCAGAACCAGCTGCACCGCACGATGGTCGCGGAGTACGCGCTCGGGTACCGTGAGGCGAGCCCGTGAGGCTCGGATCGGGCGCCGGCGCCATCGTCGCCGGGGGAGCGTCCGGGCTGGGCGCGGCCACCGCGCGGCGGCTTGCTGCGACGGGCGCCGTGGTGACTGTCGCGGACGTCGACGAGGAGAAGGGCGCGGCGCTCGCCGCCGAGACGGGGGCTCGCTTCGTCCGCTGCGACGTCCGTGAGGAGGACCAAGTCCGCGCCGCGGTCGAGTCGGCGGCGGAGGCTGCCGGGCCGGGAGGCCTGCGGGTCGCCGTAGCCACGGCCGGGTCCGGGTTCCCGCACAAGATCGCCGGCAGCCGCGGTCCTCATCCACTGCCCGACTTCAAGAGGATCATCGAGCTCAATCTGGTCGGTACCTTCAACGTCATGCGCTTGGCCGCCACCGCGATGCTCGACAACGACCCTGGTGACTCCGGCGAGCGCGGCGTCCTCGTCAACACGGCGTCGGTGGCGGCGTTCGAGGGGCAGGTCGGCCAGATCGCCTATTCCGCGTCGAAGGGCGGGATCGTCAGCATGACGCTCACGGCTGCGCGCGACCTCGCGCGCAACGGCATCCGCGTGGTGACGATCGCGCCCGGCATCTTCGACACGCCGCTGCTGGGCAAGAAGACCGACGAGGAACGCGCGGGGTTGGCGAAGCAGGTGCCGTTCCCGCGACGGCTCGGCGAGCCGGACGAGTACGCGCGCCTCGTGGAGGCGATCATGGACAATCCCATGCTGAACGGAACCACGCTTCGCCTGGACGGCGCCATCCGCATGGCTCCGCGCTGATGGCTTTCGAGCTCGACCACAGCTACCGCCGGCTGCAGGAGGAGGCCGCGGCCGTCGCCGACGTGGTGCGGCCATTCGCCGCGGAGGCCGACGCCTCGAGCACCCTCCACCCCGGCGTTCGCGACGCCCTTGCGGCTAGCGACCTCTGGAGCATCCTGGTGCCCGCGTCCCACGGCGGCCGTGACGCCCTTGTGGACCCGCTCGCCGTCTGCGTCGTGCGCGAGACTCTGATGGCCACCTCGTCGCACCTCGACTCGCTGTTCGCGCTGCAGGGCATCGGGTCATACGCGATCGCCACCGCCGGCACCGAGGAGCAGAAGGCCGCGTGGCTGCCGAAGGTCGCCACGGGGGAGGCACTCGCGGCGATCGCCCTCACGGAGCCTGACGCGGGCTCGGATCTGAAGAGCATCTCGACGACGCTCGAACGCCGCGATGGCGGCCTGCGCTTGACGGGGCGCAAGGCGTTCATCTCGAACGCGGGCGCCGCGGCCTTCTACACCACCCTCGTGCGCGAGGCCGACGGCCTGTCGCTCGTGCTGGTATCCGCTGACAGCGAGAGGCTCAGCGTCGAGCCGGTGCCGGAGCTGATCGCGCCGCACGTGCTCGGCGACGTCGTCTTCGACGGTGTCGCACTCGAGGAGGGCGACCGAATCGGGGCGCCGGGCGCCGGCCTCGACGCCGTGCTCGCGACGTTCACCGTCTTCCGGGTCTCGGTGGCGGGCGCCGCTGTCGGGCTCGCCCAGGCGGCGCTGGAGGAAGCCACCCGCCACGCCCGCCAGCGCGTGCAGTTCGGCCGGCCACTGATCAGGCTCGGCGCGGTGGCCGAGCAGCTCGCCGACGCGTGGACCGACGTGGAGATGGCGCGGCTGCTCACCTACCGCGCGGCCGAGCGGGCGAAGGGAGACCCCGTGGCGGCGCTGCCGCACTCATCGATGGCGAAGGTCGCGGCCACCGAGGCCGCCTGCCGCGTGGTGGACCGCTGCGTCCAGGTCATGGGTCGCTTCGGCCTCGTCCGCGACACGACTATCGAGCGGCTCTACCGCACGGCCCGTCCGATGCGGATCTATGAGGGCTCGTCGGAGGTGCTGCGGCTGGGGATCGCGCGGGCGCTGGCGGAGGAGATCCCGTAGTGGACCTTCAGCTCGACGGCCGCGTGGCGATCGTCACCGGCGCGAGTCGCGGGCTTGGGCGCGCGATCGCGCGCGCCCTGATGGACGAGGGAGCGAACGTCGTCGCCGCCGCGCGCTCGCACGACGAGCTCGACGAGCTCTCCGCCGAACGGCCCAATCGGTTGCGCGCCGCCGTCTGCGACGTGACCGACGAGGAGGCGGTGGCCGCGCTGCCCGGCGTCGCGCTGGAGGCGTTCGGCCGCCTCGACATCGTGGTGAACAACGCCGGGATCGCCCCGGCCGGGCCATTCCTGGAGCAACCGGCCGAGGAGTGGCACCGGGTCCTCGCGGTGAACGTCACCGCGCCGGCGGTTCTCGCGCGCGCAGCGGGCGCCCACCTGATCCGGCAGGGCGCGGGCAAGGTGATCAACGTCGCCTCGACGTCGGGCATCACGGGCAAGCCGCTGCTCGTCTCGTACTCCGCGACGAAAGGGGCGCTCGTGCAGCTCACGAAGGCGCTCGCCGCCGAGTGGGCGAGCGCCGGGGTGCAGGTCAACGCGATCGCCCCGGGGGCGTTCGAGACCGAGGCCCAGCGCGTGGTGCTCGAGTCGCCCGAGCTGCACAAGCGGCGCGTCCGCAAGATCCCGGCGGGCCGGATCGCCGACCCGCGCGAGATCGGCCCGCTCGCGTGCCTTCTGGCATCGCCGCTCTCGGACTACGTGACAGGAGCGGTGTTCGTGATCGACGGCGGGGAGGTGTCGAAGCTCTGATGGTGATCGACGGGCACACGCACGTCTGGCCGGACGCGATCGCGCGACGCGCGCTCGCCAATCCGTCGGCGGAGCTGCAGCGCTACGGCGACGGGACGGTGAACGGCCTCGCGGCCACGATGGAGGCGGCCGGCGTGGACCGGTCGGTGTGCCTCGCCGTCGGCGACGTGCCCGAGCGCGTGGACAAGGCCAACCGCTTCGTCGGCGAGCTCGATTCGGGCCATTTCGTCCCAGCGGGCACGGTGCACCCGGGGCTCCCGGTCGAGGAGAACATGCAGAGCCTGCGCCGCGCGGGGGTGCGGGCGGTGAAGATCCACCCGCTCTTCCAGGGCTTCGCGCTCGACGACCCCGGCCTTGCGGACATTCTGGACGCCATCCAGGGCGAGTTCCCCGCGATCATCCACGTGGGCGCCGGCGGTGAGCACCACGGCGGCGAGCGCTGCACCCCGGCAATGCTGCGCGACGTGGCCCGGCGCTTCCCGCGGCTCGACCTGATCGCCTGCCACTTCGGCGGCTACCGCATGCTCGAGCGCGCGGAAGAGGAGGTCGTTGGGCTGCCGGTTTATCTCGACACCTCGTGGCCGCCCGGGCTGGGATCGCTCGACCGCTCCCGCGTGCGCGCGCTGATGGAGCGCCACGGCCTCGACCGGATCGTGTTCGCCTCGGACTGGCCGATGGCCGACCCGGGCGCCGAGATCGCCACGGTCGAGGGGCTTGGCTTCTCCGCCGCCGACACCGAGGCGATCCTCGGCGGCACGCTGGCGCGCCTGCTCGGGCTCTCCTAGCCGCCCTCGCGGACGGCGTGCCCGGGGTGCGCGGCCGTGACGCCGCCGTCCGCCACGTACGTCGCGCCGGTGATCCACGCCGCGTCCTCGCTCGCCAGGAACGCGACAAGCGCGGCCACGTCGCCGGGGGTGCCGAGGCGACCGAGCGGCACCGTCGCGGCCCGCGCGGCGAGCAGCTCCTCGGCGGCTGTGGGGTCACCACCCGCCCGCTCGCGATGGGCGTCGCGCACGAGCGCGGTGTCCACCGTGCCCGGGCAGACACAGTTCGCGCGGATCCCCTCGGGGGCGTAGTCGACGGCCACCTGACGGGTGAGCGCCACCACACCACCCTTGGCCGCCGAGTAGGCGGCGAGGGCGGGCACGCCCGTGGCGGCCGCGACGCTCGCGGTCGTGACGATCGACCCTCCGCCCGCACGTCGCATCGCTGGCAGGACGGCCTTGATCGTCAGCCACGTGCCGGTCAGGCTCACACCGATCACCCGCTCCCACGACACCCGATCCAGCTCGTGCGCCCGCCCCTCCCCCGCGACGCCGGCGTTGGCATGGAGGACGTCGATCCGCCCGAGCTCGTCCGCGACCTTCGCCAGCGCATGCTCATCGGTCACGTCCAGGGCCCATGCCGAGGCCGCGCCGCCGGCGGCCGCGATCGCCGCAGCGCAACGCTGCGCCCCGTCGCCGTCGCGGTCCGCGCACGCCACCCGTGCGCCCTCGGCCGCGAACCGCATGGCGCTCGCCTCGCCGATCCCGGACGCGGCGCCGGTGACGAACGCCGTACGCCCGGCCAGGCGCCCGGAGGCGATCAGGGCACCGCCGAGCTCTGCTCGGGGGCCTCGGCCACCCCGTCCCGCAGCAATCCGGCCAGCTCGTCGCGGCGGATCCCGGCCTCCGAAAGGTAGGCCTCGGTGTGCTCGCCCAGCCGCGGTGGCGGGCTGTGCACAGCGGGCGGCCGGTTGAGCAGCTTGATCGGCGGCCCGAGCTGGCGCCGCCTCTCACCGCCCGCGTCTTCTGTCTCGACGACCATGCGCCTGTGGCGCAGCTGCGGGTCCGCCGCGGCCTCGGCGAAGTCGTTGACCGGCCCCACGCACGCGTCGGTGCCCGCGAGCAGGTTCAGCCACTCGTCGCGCGGCTGCTGCAGGAACAGCGCGCGCCAGGTGCCGACCGCCTCGGGGTCCATATGCGTCGGCACGAGGTCGGGCCTGCCCACCCCGTCGCACAGCGCCTTGAAGAACTGGTCCTCGATCGCCCCGACGGTGAGCCAGCGGCCGTCCGCGCACTCGTAGACGTTGTAACAGGGGAAGCCGCCGTTGAGCAGGACCGCCTCACGGCCCGGAGACTTGCCGGTTGCGAAGTGGATCCCGAGCTGTACCGACAGCCAGGCGAACGCGCCGTCGGTCATCGAGACGTCCACGTGGTCGCCCTCGCCGGTCACGCGCGCGTGCACGAGCGCGGAGAGCATCCCCACCAGGGACATGAGCGCCCCGCCCCCCAGGTCGGCGACCTGGACGCCGGGAATGGCGGGGCGGTCGGCGGTGCCCGTGATCGAGAGGACGCCCGCACGCCCGATGTAGTTGATGTCGTGGCCTGCCTCCTGTGCCGCGGGCCCGTCCTGGCCGTAGCCGGAGATGGAGCAGTACACGAGGCGCGGATTGAGGTCGCGGACGTCTTCGTATCCCAGGCCGAGGCGCGCCATCACCCCCGGACGGAAGCTCTCGACGAGCAGATCGGCGTCGGCGATCAGACGCTTGAACGCGTCCGCGCCGCGGGGGTTCTTGAGATCGATCGCGAGCGAGCGCTTGCCGCGGTCGGTGATCCAGCTCTGCGCGGAGGTGCCCCCATACCGGGGCTCCTTCCAGCGCATGTAGTCGCCGATGCGCGGCTGCTCGATCTTCACGACCTCGGCGCCGAGGTCCGAGAGCAGTGCGGTGGCGAAGCCGCCCGGCAGGAGGCGAGTGAGGTCCAAGACCCGCACGCCGGTCAGCGCCCCGCTGCTTCGTTCGCTCACCTCAACCCCCAAGGGCTTGACTATCGGATAACTCTTATCATAGTCTGCAGGGAAGGACGACCTGTCCGAATTCGTGCCCGGAGGAGAGGAGCGAAGTGCTGCGGGTCTTGTCGTACATCGTCGACGGCCGCCTCGGCGACCGCATGCCGGAGTCAACGCAATGGGCCGTGCGCGCGGTCGAGGAGGGGGTCGACGTCATCTCCGGCCAGGGCACCGGCATGGACGCCGGCCCCTACTACCTGGGGAGCGACGAGGTCCTCAGCCTGCGCAGGAAGGACATCGAGCCGCTGCTGATGGCGGCGAAGCGCACCGGCACGCCGTTCGTCTTCTCGATGGGCGGCGCCGGCGGCGCAGACCATCATCTCGAGAACTACCTCCAGAGCATCCGCGAGATTGCACGCGACAACGGCACCACGTTCCGCGTCGCGAAGCTGTCCGGTGAGGTCTCGTCCGACTACCTTCGCCAGAAGATCCGTGACGGCGTGAAGATCCGCCGCTCGATCGACACGCCGCGGGTCAGCGAGTACCTGAGCGAGGAGGACGTCGACGCGGCGGTGCGGATCCAGACGCAGATGGGTCCCGAGCCGATCGCGCGCGCTCTCGGCGAGGACGGGATCGACGGCGTGATCACGGGGCGGGCGCTCGACGTGGGCGTCCACATGGCGTCGCCCCTCTCCAACGGGGTTCCGCGGAGCACCGCCGCCCACCTCGCCAAGGTCGTTGAGTGCTCGTCGATGTGCGCCGAGCCCACCACGCCGTTCGAGGGTGTGATCGCCGAGGTCGACGGCGACTCGTTCACCGTCCGGCCCACCCACCCGGATTACCGCTGCACCGTCCGCTCGGTTTCGGGCCACTCGCTGTACGAGCGCGAGAACCCCTTCGAGGAGCGCAACCCCGGCGGCGTCCTCGATGTCGGCCAGGCGCGCTACGAGCAGGTTGACGACCGCACGGTGCACTGCTCCGGCGGGATCTGGCGGGAGGCGCCATACACGATCAAGCTCGAGGGCGCCGCGCTCCTCGGCTACCAAGCGGCCACGATCTGCGCGATCCGCGACTCCGCAATGATCGAGAGCCTGGACGCGGTCCTCGATTCTGTCCGCACGGCCATCGAAACCGTCGCCGGCGGCGAGGAAGTGAACATCGCATTCCACGTGATCGGCCGCGACGCCGTGCTGGGCCAGTCTGAGCCGCTGCGTGAGACCGCCAAGCCACACGAGGTCGGCGTGCTGCTGGTCGTGACCGCGCCCACGCCGGAGCTCGCCCAGCAGCTCGTGACGACCGGGAGGCTGCGCCTGTTCATGGCGGACTTCCCCGGTCGCCGCAGCACGGCAGGAAACACGGCGGTGCCGCTGCAGAAGACGGCATTCCCGCTCGACCGCGCCTACGTCTTCAACATCTGGCACCTGCTGCCGCTGGACGACCCGTGCGAGCCGTTCCGTCACGAAGTCCTGGAACTCGGGTGAGGAGGCAGCGATGACCAAGCTCTCAGAGCTCGCCACGGTGGTCCGCAGCAAGAACGCGGAGCCTTACCTGACGACGATCGACATCTACTTCCCGGACGACGAGTCGTACGCGCGCGTCCGAGACTCCGGCGCGCTGACGGCCGAGAGTGTGGCGGAGACCTACAACATCCCCGAGGAGGCCGTGTACGGCATCTACTTCGTGGATGGCGTCAATGCGGCCAAGGTGACGCTCTTCAAGTACAACGGCGGCTACCTCGGCCTCGGGGACCCCGAGCTCGGCGACATCTTCGGCGCCCAGCAGCACGTCCCGCTGCTGGACATGGACATCGACGAGGTGGTGGCATGAGGCTGATCGACTGCGACGTGCATCCGCTGATCCCGGATGCCGGAGACTCCCTTACCCCATTCCTCCCGGAGGTATGGAGGCGGAAGCTCGGCAACCGCGAGCTCGCGCTCGCCAACCCGCTGCCGGCGTCGCGCTACTCGCATCCGGGAGGCCGCGTGCTCCGGCCCGACGCCCAGCCGCCGGGCGGTGGGGCTCCCGGCTCGGATGCTGAATTCGTGCGCCGCGAGGTGCTTGACGGCCAGGGGGCGGCGGCGGCGATCCTGCTGCCGATCCAAGGCGCCGGCGTGGCCGCCTGGACGAACGCGGGCGAGGCCGCCGCGCTGGCTTCGGCGTTCAACGACTACTTCATCGAGCACTGGCTGAAGCTCGATGAGCGCTTCCGGCTCGCGGCGGTCGTCGCGCCGCAGGACCCGCAGGCGGCGGCCGCGGAGGTCCGCCGGCTCGCGAGCACGCCCCAGCTCGCGGCGATCTGGATCCCGCTGCTCGACATCCTGCTCGGGCAGGAGCACTACCACCCGATCTACGACGCCGCCGCCGAGGCGGGCCTGCCGATCGTGGTCCACCCGAACGGGACCGAGGGGATCTACCAGGGCTGCCCGAGCTTCGCGTGTGGAATGCCGCGCTCGTATGCCGAGCGGTTCGTGGACCTCCACCAGCTCGCCCAGGCGAACCTCTCGAGCATCGTCTTCGAGGGCGTGCTGGATCGCTGGCCGTCGCTGCGGTTCGCCTTCACGGAGTGCGGCTGGACCTGGCTGCCCGCGTTCCTGTGGCGGATGGACACCACCTGGAAGGCCACCCGCGTTGAGGTGCCATGGGTGCGCGAGCGCCCGAGCGAGCTCGTTCGCCAGCGCGTCCGCTTCACGACGCAGCCCGTAGACGAGCCGGACAAGCAGCACCGCTACATCGCGCAGATCGCCGAGATGATGATGGCGAAGGACGTCCTCATGTTCAGCAGCGACTACCCGCACTGGGACAGCGAGGACGTCACGCGCGTGGTGCGGGTCATGCCGGAAGAACTCCACGACCGGGTCTTCTTCGAGACGGCCGCGGAGACGTACGGAATCGACGTGCTCACGCACGCGTGAGCCAAATGGGAGGTCAAGTGATGAGAGGCCGGTGGTTCGTCGCCCTGGTCGCCTGCGCGACGCTTGTCGTGGCGGGGTGCGGCGGAGACGACGATGACGAGGGCGGCGGCAACGGGGGCGGCTCCGACAGCAGTGGGAACGTCCCCGGACTGACGGTCGCGGTCGCGACCACGCAATCGGACATCCTGAACTACGTCGCGGAGGCGCAGGGGTTCTTCGAGGAGGAGAACGTCGATGTGACGATCCGGGACAACACGCAAGCGAACACGACCAGCATGGTCGTCTCCGGACAGGTCGACATCGCGGCATTCGCGGCCGTCGCGCCGTTGATCGCGTCCGGGCAGGGCAGGCCCGCCAGCACGATCTACGGGATCTCGGGCGGCGGCGTCGGTGGCTTCGCCATCGGCAAGGACGTGGAAAGCCTGGAGGACCTCCGCAACGTGGACGACTGCCGGATCGGCACGTTCCCGGCCGGCACGTCCTCCTACGGCTACGGGACTCTCTACAACGAGAAGTTCGAACTCGGCTGCGAGGTCGTGCCGCTCCAGGATGCGGCGTCCGAGGTCGCGGCGCTTGCCTCCGACCGCGTGGACGCCGTCGTCGGCGGCTACGCCTTCCTCGCGCCCGCCGTGGAGGAGCAGGACGCGAACGTGCTCGTCGACACGCGCGAGCCGGAACAGCGGGCCCGCTACATCGGCGAGGACTTCCCCGAGGTCGTGTTCTGGGGGCTGCGCGACAACCTCGAGGAGAAGCGCGACTCGCTCGGGCGCTACATGGCTGCCCTCGACAAGGCGCGGCAGTTCATCGAGGAGCAGTCCGACGAGCAGGTCGCCGCCATCCTGTCCGACCTGGAGGTCTTCTCGTCGCTCAGCGAGGACGAGATCGTGCCGACAGTCGTCGAGCCGTTCCGCATCTACATGGGCGCCGGCAGTCAGGACGGCTACATCTCCGAGGAAGCCTGGGAGGTGGGCCTGGAGCGCTACGAGCTCTTCGGCGTGCCGGACTTCGACGCTTCGGCGGAGGAGAACCAGTACGACCAGGCCGTGAACATGGAGTACTACGAGGAAGGCATCGGCGCCCCGTCCGGTGAGTGAGGACGAGGCGCTGTTCGAGCTTCCTTCCGAGGCAGCCCTTCGAGCCCGGGGGGGGGGGCCGG